>NZ_QWFC01000052.1:0-55479 GCF_003576265.1 Pseudomonas sp. 91RF | reverse complement strand
TGTACCTTTGCAACTTCTGTTTAGGCAGGCTTGAACGCGGTGCCAAGCGCGTATCAAGCCTGTAAAAGGTGTAAACGATGTCCCCGGTCTGATGTGTAAAGGATGTACCGGTCTCTACAGTGAGGGGTGTCGCTCTCAACATCACACCAATTTCAGGAGGACCAACTCAATTCGCCACCCGAACCCCCGCCAGACTCCCACTCATCTCATAAGCCGCCAATTCCGCCTGATGCCCCGCCAGAATCTCCGGCAACGACCCACGAAGGTACTCGACCCAGGTCTTGATCTTCGCATCCAGATACTGCCGCGACGGATAGATCGCATACAGGTTCAGTTCCTGCGAGCGGTAGTTCGGCATTACCCGCACCAGCGAGCCGTTGCGCAAGCCTTCAATCGCGGCATACACCGGCAATACACCGACACCCATCCCGCTGGTGATCGCGGTTTTCATCGCGTCGGCGGAGTTCACCAGGAAGGGTGAGCTGTTGATGGTGACCATTTCCTGGCCTTCCGGGCCGTCGAAGGCCCATTTTTCCAGGGGGATCACCGGGCTCACCAGGCGCAGGCAGGCGTGGTTCAGCAGGTCGCTGGGTTTCTGTGCGCAGCCGTTGGCTTTCACGTAGGCCGGGGAGGCGCAGACGATGCTGTAGGTGATGCCCAGGCGCTGCGAGACGAAGCCCGAGTCCGGCAGTTCGCGGGCCAGAACGATGGACACGTCGTAGCCTTCGTCGAGCAGGTCCGGCACGCGGTTGGCCATGGTCAGGTCGAAGGTCACGTCCGGATGGGTCTTGCGGTAGCGGGCGATGGCGTCGATCACGAAGTGCTGGCCGATGCCGGTCATGGTGTGCACTTTCAATTGACCGGCCGGGCGGGCGTGGGCCTCGCTGGCCTCGGCTTCGGCCTCTTCGACGTAGGCGAGGATCTGCTCGCAGCGCAGCAAGTAACGCTTGCCGGCTTCGGTGAGCGCGATGCGCCGTGTCGTGCGATTCAGCAGGCGGGTTTGCAGGTGGGCTTCCAGGTTGGAGACCGCGCGCGAGACGTTGGCGGTGGTGGTGTCGAGTTGCACGGCGGCGGCGGTGAAGCTGCCGGCTTCGGCCACACAACTGAAGGCGCGCATGTTTTGCAAAGTGTCCATGGGGTGCTCTCAAGGGAGATGGCAAATTGTGACACGAAGTTTCAGGGGCTGAGACCCCCGACCAAGGGATTATCTCGTTAACCGTAACAAAGATTCGCAGAAAACCCAGCTTATCGCCGTTCAGGGCGCCCCCTAGAATTGCGCCCACCTCGAAACATCCCCCACCTCAGGAATTCGCAGCAGTGCCGCGTCGCATCAACAGAGCGCTTTTGCCGCTCAGTGTTCTGGCTATTTCGTTAGGTCTCAGCGGCTGCATCGGAACTGGAGGGATTGCCCCGCAGGGCAAGGCTCTGGAGGCCAATGAACTGGCCACCGACGAGGCCATCGCCCACGCCGCCCGTGACGCAAACTGGCCCACCGCGCAGTGGTGGCATGCCTACGGCGACCCGCAACTCAATCACTGGATCGATCTCGCCGTGCAAGGCAGCCCGACTTTGGCCATGGCTGCCGCGCGAGTGCGTCAGGCCCGGTCCATGGCCGGCGTCGCTGGAGCTGCCGAGTCGTTGCAGATCAATGGCGAGTCGACCCTCAAGCGCCACAACTGGCCGACCGACCAGTTCTACGGTCCCGGCGAGCTGGCCAATACCACGACCTGGGACAACAACGCCGCACTGGGCTTCAGTTACGCCCTCGACCTCTGGGGCCGTGAAAGCAACAGCACCGAACGAGCGGTAGACCTCGCGCACATGAGCGCTGCCGAGGCGCGGCAGGCGCAGCTCGAATTGCAGAACAACATCGTGCGTGCCTACATCGAAATGTCGCTGCATTACGCCCAGCGCGACATCGTCGCGGCGACGCTCAAGCAGCAACAGCAGATTCTCGAGCTGGCGCAGAAGCGCCTGAACGGCGGGATCGGCACGCACTTCGAAGTCAGCCAGGCCGAAACCCCGTTGCCGGAAACCCATCGGCAACTGGATGCACTGGACGAAGAAATCGCCCTGAGCCGCAACCAGATCGCGGCATTGGCCGGCAAAGGGCCGGGCGCCGGTGCGCAATTGCAGCGTCCGACACTTTCGTTGGGCGCAGCGTTGAAACTGCCGTCGGCATTGCCTGCCGAGCTGCTCGGCCAGCGCCCGGACGTGGTCGCCAGTCGCTGGCAAGTGGCGGCCCAGGCGCGCGGGATCGATGTCGCGCATGCCGGGTTCTACCCCAACGTCGATCTGGTCGGCAGCCTCGGCTACATGGCCACCGGCGGCGGGGCGCTGGAGTTTTTGACCGGCAAGAAGCTCAACTACAACGTCGGGCCGGCGATCTCCCTGCCGATCTTCGACGGCGGGCGACTGCGCGCCGAACTCGGTGAAGCGTCGGCGGGTTATGACATCGCCGTCGCGCATTACAACCAGACCCTGGTCAATGCGCTGAAGAACATCTCCGACCAGTTGATCCGCCGCGAGTCGATGGACAAGCAGCAGACCTTCGCCGCCGAGTCCGTGGCCACCGCGCAGAAGACTTACGACATCGCGATGATCGCCTACCAGCGCGGACTTACCGATTACCTCAACGTGCTCAACGCCCAGACCCTGCTGTTCAAACAGCAACAGGTTCAGCAGCAGGTACAGGCGGCGCGCTTGAGTGCCCATGCGGAACTGGTGACGGCATTGGGCGGTGGTCTGGGTGCGGGTAAAGACGTGCCGACTGCCGAACAGACCGCCGCACCGAAAACCCCGGCCCTTCTTCAAGCCCTCGACCACTGAGCAAGCCTTAATGACTCCCTTGCCCGCACCTTTGCGCTGGCTCTACTCCCTGGAATGGCGCCGGGGTTTCTTCGACTGGGCGCGCAGCGACGGCGTGACCTGGGTCTACATCTTCAAGGTGTTGATCGCCGCGTTCCTGACCCTGTGGCTGGCGATGCGCCTGGAGCTGCCGCAACCGCGCACGGCGATGATCACCGTGTTCATCGTCATGCAGCCGCAGAGCGGCCAGGTATTCGCCAAGAGCTTCTATCGCTTCCTCGGCACCCTGGCCGGGTCGGCGATGATGGTCACGCTGATTTCACTGTTTGCCCAGAACACCGAACTGTTCCTCGGTTCACTGGCGATCTGGGTCGGCATCTGCTCGGCCGGCGCCGCCCGTTGCCGCAACTTCCGCGCCTACGGTTTTGTGTTGGCCGGGTATACGGCGGCGATGGTCGGCCTGCCGGCGCTCGCCCACCCCGATGGCGCGTTCATGGCAGCGGTGTGGCGGGTGCTGGAAATTTCGCTGGGGATTCTCTGCTCGACGCTGGTCAGCGCCGCGATCCTGCCGCAAACCGCCAGCGCGGCGATGCGCAACGCCTTGTATCAGCGCTTCGGTGTGTTTGCGTTGTTCGTCACCGATGGCCTGCGCGGACGCAGCAAACCGGAGTCGTTCGAGGCCAGCAACGTGCGCTTCATCGCCGAAGCGGTGGGGCTGGAAGGGCTGCGCAGCGTGACCGTGTTCGAAGACCCGCACATGCGTCGGCGCAACGGTCGCCTCAGTCGCCTGAACAGCGAGTTCATGGGCGTCACCACCCGTTTCAACGCCTTGCATCAGTTGCTCGAACGCTTGCGCCGCAACGGTGCCGATCATGTGGAAGCGGCGATCAAACCGGGTCTGCAGGATCTGGCCGAAGTACTCGACGGTTTCAGCGGTCGCGCCCTGACCAGCCCGGATGCGGCGCGTCTGGTGCTGGCGCTGACGGCTTACAAGGAAGGTTTGCCGGCGCGGGTGCGCAGTCTGCGGGCGGCGTTCCAGGAGAGCGCGCCGAGCGAGGCCGAGTTGCTGGATTTCCACACCGCGTATGAATTGCTCTATCGCTTCGTCGATGACCTGCACGGTTATGCGCAGACCCACGCCTCGCTGGCCGATCACAGCCACGAACGCGAGCGCTGGGACGAGCCGTTCACCCCGCAGACCAGTTGGTGGGCGGCAGCGGCTTCGGGGATTCGTGCCGCGTTCATTCTCGTCGTACTCGGCAGTTACTGGGTCGCCACCGCGTGGCCGAGCGGCGCGACCATGACCCTGATCGCAGCCGCTACCGTGGGCCTTTCCGCCGCCACGCCGAACCCGAAGCGCATGGCATTCCAGATGGCGTGCGGCACGTTCCTTGGGGCGCTGATCGGCTTCGTCGAGATGTTTTTCATCTTCCCGTGGATCGACGGTTTCCCGCTGCTGTGCGTGATGCTCGCGCCGGTGATCGTGCTCGGATCGTTCCTCGCCTCACGACCGCAATACGCGGGTGTCGGCCTGGGGCTGCTGATCTTCTTCAGTACCGGCTCGGTGCCGGACAACCTGACGATCTACAACCCCTACACCTTCATCAACGACTACATCGCCATGGTCATGGGCATGCTGGTGTGTGCGGCGGCGGGGGCGATCATTCTGCCGCCGAACAGCCGCTGGCTGTGGCAGCGTCTGGAACAGGATTTGCGCGGGCAAGTGGTGTACGCGATCAGCGGCAAACTCAAGGGGTTGGCGTCGAGTTTCGAAAGCCGTACCCGCGACTTGATGCATCAGGCTTACGGTCTGGCGGCCGGTCAGCCGCTGGTGCAGAAAAACCTGCTGCGCTGGATGTTCGTGGTGCTGGAAGTCGGCCACGCGATCATCGAGCTGCGCAAGGAACAGGCGATCCTGCCGGTGCATCCGGCCTATGCCGAATCGCAGCCATGGCGCCAGGCAATCCGGGTCATGGGGCGCTCGCTGGTGCGCCTGTTCCTGCAACCGAATTCGAGCAATCTGGAACGTGCGCTGGTGGCGGTCGATCACGCGATCAGCCGGGTTGCCGCCACTGACGAACCGTTCGCGCCGCACTTCGATACCTCGGCCCTGCGGCGGGTGAAAAGCTACCTGCACTTCATCCGCACCTCATTGCTCGACCCGCAATCGCCCCTTGCTGCCTACGCCATCGCCAAGCCCGAAGGACTTGCCCATGCCTCGTGAAATCGCCTTCCACGGCGTGTACATGCCGACCATGACCCTGATGTTTTTCATCGCCGCGGCACTGGCCTGGGCGCTGGATCGGTTCTTGTCCGGGTTCGATCTGTACCGCTTCTTCTGGCACCCGGCGCTGCTGCGCCTGAGCCTGTTTACCTGTCTGTTCGGCGCGATGGCGCTGACTGTCTACCGTTGAGAACGTTCTGATGAAAAAGTTTTTCAGCCTGCTCGCGACCTTGCTGGTGCTGGCCCTGGCGCTGTGGATCGGCCGCACGTTGTGGGAGCACTACATGAACACCCCGTGGACCCGCGACGGCCGGGTGCGCGCCGACATCATCAACGTCGCCGCCGACGTCACCGGTGAAGTGGTCGACGTGCCGGTGCGGGATAACCAGTTGGTGAAAAAAGGCGACCTGCTGATGCAGATCGATCCCGAGCACTACCGTCTCGCGGTGAAACAGGCGCAGTCGCTGGTGGCTTCGCGCAAGGCCACGTGGGAGATGCGCAAGGTCAACGCCCATCGCCGCGCCGACCTCGACAATCTGGTGATCTCCAAGGAAAACCGCGACGACGCCAGCAACATCGCAGACTCGGCATTGGCCGATTACCAACAGGCCCAGGCGCAACTGGAAGCGGCCGAACTCAACCTCAAACGCACTGAAGTGCGGGCGGCGGTGGACGGCTATGTGACCAACCTCAATGTGCATCGCGGCGACTACGCGCGGATTGGCGAAGCGAAAATGGCGGTGGTCGACATGAATTCGTTCTGGGTCTACGGCTTTTTCGAAGAAACCAAACTGCCTCACGTGCGCGTTGGTGATAAAGCCGACATGCAATTGATGAGCGGCGAAGTCCTCAAGGGCCACGTGGAAAGTATTTCCCGTGGCATCTACGACCGTGACAACCCGGAAAGCCGCGAGCTGATCGCCGATGTGAACCCGACCTTCAACTGGGTGCGCCTGGCGCAACGGGTGCCGGTGCGTATTCACATCGATGAAGTGCCGGAAGGTGTGCTGCTGGCGGCGGGGATTACCTGCACGGTGGTGGTGAAGCAGGACGCTGTGGATAACTGACAGACCGTGTTGTAGCTATTCGCGAGCAGGCTCGCTCCCACATGGGATCTTCAGTGCGGCACGGATCCAGTGTGGGAGCGAGCCTGCTCGCGATTGGGACGACTCGGTCTTACGAGCAAATACTCAGCTTCTACTCGCTGCAAAACGTCTCGTGCAGATGCCGCCAGATCACCTGCCCGGATTCGGTTTTTTCAAACACGACGGTTGAGCGTCGATCCGTGTGCAATTCACTCGCGTCGGTTTGCTGCTCGCGGTAGCTCACCGTCGCACCGCGTTCATGCAGGGCAATCCCGTGAAGCTCGCCGAGCTCGATCCTGAACCCGCTCTTCTTGCCGCCCGCCATTTGAAACAGCGCACGCAAGGCCTCGAAATCCAGCACACGCCCCAGCGGCGTCACCATGGAAAACCGTGGCGAAAAACGCGTCAGCAATCGTTCCAGTGCCGTTTCTTCCTCCTCCACGGCAAACCATCGTTCGATGGCCTCATGGGCCTGGATCACTTCGTCAAAATAGTCGGTGTAGTCAGTCATGTGGATTGTTCCTGTAGGGCAGTTGAGTTCAGCAGGGCGAGCACTTTCGTGGAGTCGAAACGCAGCACCGCGACCATCGGCAACAGCGTCAGCAACGCGGCGGCGAGAAAGCAGTATTGGAAACCGTTGGCGCCCAAAGCGCCCAGCAATGAGCTGAGCAGCGCCGCGCCGAGGCAGAAGCCGAGCTGACGGTTGATGTTCCACAGGGCGCTGGAGTGGCCCATTTTTTCCGGCGTGATGCCGACAAACGCCAGGGTCTGCGCAGTGACGCTGCACAGACTGCCGCCCAGCCCCATCAGGGCGTAGGCGAAAATCAACGGGACGCTGGCGGGGTGGTCGATCTGCATCAGCACGACAATGCCCAGGCATTGCAGCAGCATCCCGGCAATCAGCAATGGCTTGGGGCCGATCCGGTTGAAGCTGCGTTTGCCCAGCATGATCGCCACGCCCGAGGCGGCCGCCCAGGACAGCATCAGCGCCCCGGTTTGTGCTGCGCCGAAACCGAGATCGTGCAGGTACAACACGGCGATCATGTTGGTGCCGGTAAAGATCCCGGGCACGAACAGGTAGATCAGCATTGCCAGGCGTAGTGACGGGTTCTTGATCAGTTGCAGGTCGAGGACCGCACCGGATTTGCTCCAGCCATCGCGCAGGTATATCCACAGGGTCATGACGCTGAGTAGCAGGACGCCGCCCGCGAGGTGACGGGTTGCCGGGGCGCTCGCCAGACTGACGGCGATCAACAACAGACTCAGGGCCGACACGGCCAGCAACAGGCCACGAGCATCCAGTGTCGGGCGTTCACTGGTTGCCTGATCCGGTTTCAGCCAGAGCAGGCCCAATCCGAAAGCCACGAGCGCCATCGGCAGGTTCAGGTAGAAAATCCAGCGCCACGACAACGCCTCGACGATCAAGCCGCCCGCCGCCGGCGACAGGGCCGGCACCATCAGCGCCACCAACAGAACCACCCCGGTGAAGTGCGCGCGCTGTGTTGCTGGAAACTCTCGATAGGCCAGCGCCTGACCGACCGGCAGCAGCAACCCGCCACCGAGTCCTTGCAGCAATCGCCAGCCGATCAGGCTTTCAATCGAACCCGCCTGAGCGATGAGCCCGGAGGCGATCCCGAACACCAGCAGCGAACCGAGGATCAGCCGCCGTTCGCCCACCCGTGCCGCCAGCCACACGCTCATCGGAATGATCAGCGTCAGCCCGAGCATGTAGGCGTTGGTGATCCACGCCAGTTGCGTCACCGAGGCGTGCAACTGCGTGGCGATGTCCGGGTAGGCGATGCTCGCGACGAACATGTTCAGCAAATCGAGGGCAAACCCCAACAGATACACCAGCGCGACTTTCGAGCGATAGGCCATGGCAGCTTCCCTGTGATGAAGCGTGCAGGGTAGGGCGCTTGCGACGATAGAAATACGCTGGTTTGACTGCTAGTTTGTCAAAACTATTTTGACAGTGGACGTGCTGAACATGGTCAGTCTGGATCGATTCGATACCTTCAAAGCCGTGGTCGAGGCCGGCTCGCTGACTGCAGCCGCCGAGACGCTGGGGCAAACACGCGCGGTGGTGAGCTTCAACCTCAAACGTCTTGAGGAAGAGTTGGGCGTCACCTTGCTTACCCGCAACACCCGGCAACTGGCCCTGACCGATGCCGGCGAACGCTTTTACCGACGCTGTCTGCGCACGCTGGACGAAGCACGCTTGGCCATCGAGGAAGCGCGCTCGGAACACTCGCAGCTCAAGGGCACGCTGCGCATCACCACGACCGTGGAGTTCGCGCTGGCTCAAGTGGTGCCGGCGCTGGAAGTGTTTCGACAACAGCAACCGCAACTGAATATCCACTTGTCTACGTCTTCGACCCATGCCGATCTGATCTCCGAACGTTTTGACATGGCGATCCGTCTGGGACGCATGCACGACTCCAATCTGCGGGCAGTGCAGTTGTCGACGTTCGAGGTGTTTGCCGTGGCGGCACCGGGGCTGGTCGAGGGTTTTGCGTCGGTAGAAAACCTGGTGGTGCTGGAATCGATGCCGACACTAGGGCATGGGCGAGTGCCGGAAATGACGGTCACCGACCCGGCCGGCATCGAGCATGTCTACCAGCCAAAACCGGGAACCACCGCCATCGTCGCCGACAACTCGGCGACCCTGCGTGCCTTTGCGCTGACCGGGCAAGGCGTGGCGATTCTGCCGCAATGGTTGATACAAGAAGATCTTGACGCCGGGAGATTACAACGCCTGTTGCCGGATTACCGCTTTGCCCAACAAGGCGTGTATGCGCTATACCCGGACACCCGGCACCTGCCGCTGAAGGTGCGGGCGTTCATTGATTTCATGAAGGGCTGGGGCTGACTCTCAGAGTTGCCCGCGCAAGCCGAAGCGCTTCATCAACGTCGACTCCAGCAACCCTTTCGGCAACAACGTCGCCAGCAACGGCAGCGCCCGGCTGCCGTTGCCGATGCGGATCAGCCGTGGCGGCTTGCTTTGCTGCACGGCCTTGAGCAGCTCGGCGGCAAATTCGCTGGCCGGCGTCGGTTTGTCCTGCGAGGCCTTGGCCCGCGCCCGAATACCTTCGCGCAACGGAAACCATGGCGATTGTTCGTTGATCAGTTGTTCGGCCTCATGCCCGGCATTCCTGGCGAAGCTGGATTGAATCGCCCCCGGCTGCACTTCCAGCACGCGAATGCCGAACGGCGCCAGTTCCATGCGCAAGGCATCGCTCAACGCATGCACCGCTGCTTTTGACGCGCAATACGCGCCGGCGAACGGCGTGACCAGCACCCCGGAAACACTGCCGACATTGACCACCAGTCCCTTCGCCCGGCGCAGTACCGGGAACAGTGCGCGGGTCACGCCGACAATCGAAAACACGTTGGTTTCAAACTGGCGCTGCATGGCCGCGACGCCGCCGTCGAGCAGCGGGCCCATTGCGCCGTATCCGGCGTTGTTGATCAGCACATCAAGGCCGCCGTGTTGCTGGTTGATCCGCTCGGCGAGTTGTTCCAGCGCGGAGTTGTCATTGACGTCGAGTTGCACCGCCGTGAATCCGGCAGCGCTGAGCGCAGCGACATCTTCAGCCTTGCGCGCGCTGGCCCAGACCTCGTAGCCAGCGCCTTTGAAGGCATCGGCGAGGGCGCGGCCGATGCCGCTGGAACAACCGGTAATCAACGCAACGGGCATGGCGCATTCCTTGTGCAAAGTGTGAGGGGAGGGGATCAGTCGGAGAAACTACCCTGCAATCGCTCGGCGCGAAACTCCAGGGTTTGCGGGCGATAGCCGGGACGCAGCGGTGGCATCGGCAAGCAGTCTTCCCAATTGCCGCCGGCCTGCAGTTCGCCGGGGCCGCGATAGCGCGGGGCGGCGTATTGATTGTCGGCCAGATTCACCGTGTCGCCCGGCGCGTACGCCGCAATGCGCCAGCGCAGTTCGGTCAGCGGCACGTCGTTGCCGTTGTTCATCTTCAGTTGCAACGGGCGATCCGCCGGGCACTGCTCAGGCGCATAGGTGATGCGCAACTCGAGCCGCGCCAGTTGCTTGATCTCGCGGTTGTCCAGCCACACCACCCACATCGCCACCAGCCCGAGGCCGACAGCGGCAGCCATCGACACCGGCAAGGCCTTGGCCGGATAGCGCAACAGCAGGATCAGCCAGGTAATGACCAGCAAGACGCCGATGAACATGTCGCGAAACCTCGTGGGCAGGGAAGGTTCATCCTACCTAAGCCTGGACGAGGTTGGCGAAAAAAAAAGCCCCCGCCCAACCCGCTGCGGATAGGGGACGCAGCGGACTGGACGGGGGCTTTTTATTGCGGGGCAATCACTGCGCGATGGTTTTCACCGACACGCCGCGTTCGATCGGGGTGGAGCGACCGTAGATATCCTCGAAGCGCTCAATGTCGTCTTCGCCCAGGTACGAGCCCGACTGCACTTCGATGATTTCCAGCGGGATCTTGCCCGGGTTGCGCAAGCGATGCACCGAGGCGATCGGGATGTAGGTCGACTGGTTCTCGCAGAGCAGGAACACGTTTTCATCGCAGGTCACTTCGGCGGTGCCGCTGACCACGATCCAGTGTTCGGCGCGGTGGTGGTGCATCTGTAGCGACAGGCACGCGCCCGGCTTGACCGAGATGTGCTTGACCTGGAAGCGCCCGCCCATGTCCACCGAGTCGTAGGAGCCCCACGGACGATAGACCTCGCAGTGGTTCTGGGTTTCGCTGCGACCCTGCTCGTTGAGGGTGTTGACCATCTGCTTGACGCCCTGGACCTTGTCCTTGTGGGCGATCATCATGGCGTCCTTGGTTTCGACCACCACGATGTTTTCCAGACCGATCACCGACACCAGTTTGCCGTTGCCGTGGATCATGCAGTTCTTGCTGTCCTGGATCACCACGTCGCCCTTGCTGACGTTGCCGTTGGCGTCCTTCTCGTTGACTTCCCACAGCGACGACCAGCAGCCGACATCACTCCAGCCGGCGGTCAGCGGCACTACGCAGGCGCGCTGGGTTTTTTCCATCACGGAATAGTCGATGGAGTTGTCCGGGCAGCAGGCGAAGGTGGCTTCGTCGAAGGTGATGGTGTCCGGGTCCTGAGTGCTGCGCTCCAGGGTCAGCAGGCAGGTGTCGTAGATGTCCGGATCGTGCTTTTTCAGCTCTTCGAGGAAGCGGCTGGCGCGGAACAGGAACATGCCGCTGTTCCAGTAGTAACCGCCGGATTCGACATACTCGGTGGCGCGTTTGACGTCGGGTTTTTCCACGAAGTGTGAGACGCGGCTGACGCCTTCCGGCAACAGTGAGTCGCCGGTGGATTTGATGTAGCCGTAACCGGTTTCCGGTTTGGTGGCCGGCACGCCGAACAGCACCATCTCGCCGTTTTCGGCAGCGACGGTGGCCAGGGCCAGCGCACGTTGCAGGGCTTTCTGGTCTTCGAGAACGTGGTCGGCCGGCAGCACCAGCATCAGTTCGTCGCGACCTTCATTGACCAGCATCATCGCGGTCAGCGCCACGGCCGGTGCAGTGTTGCGGCCGAACGGTTCCATCAGGATGCGCTGGCATTCCAGATTGCGGTTGGCCAACTGCTCGTTGACGATGAAGCGGTGATCCTTGTTGCAGACCACGATCGGGGTGTCCATGCCTTCGAACACCAGACGCTCGAGGGTTTGCTGGAACAGTGTGTGTTCGCCGGTCAGGGCGAGGAACTGCTTGGGAAACTGCTTGCGCGAAAGCGGCCAAAGACGTGAACCGCTACCACCTGACAAGATCACCGGAATCATATTGTTTACTCCATAAAATCGATTGTGTAGGCCTTTGTGGGAGCTAGCCCGCTAGCGATTGCATCACCTCGGTACATCAGAAAAACCGAGTTGCCTGCATCGCCGGCAGGCCGGCTCCCACAGAGAGCCGGATCAGTTCAAAAAGTGCTTAGCGAGTCGACACCGGGCGCTTCACCCAGACTGGCGACAGGTTGCTGCCGTTGCCAGTGACGTACAGCACGGCTGCCTCACCGCGTTCCAGGGCAACCGGTTTCACGTCGCCGACTTTCTTGTCGCCCTCGTACAGCGCGAGGCTGACTTTCACCGGGTTGATTTCACGCTCGCCACGGCCCTTGGCGGCCACGTTCGGCACCACGTCGGTCTTGCCGTCGGCGGTCTTCAGGGTCAGCGGCTTGTCGC
Source organism: Pseudomonas sp. 91RF (assembly GCF_003576265.1). NCBI lineage: Bacteria > Pseudomonadati > Pseudomonadota > Gammaproteobacteria > Pseudomonadales > Pseudomonadaceae > Pseudomonas > Pseudomonas sp. 91RF. Next base: position 43,178 of record NZ_QWFC01000052.1, on the reverse strand, counting down.
TGAGGTTCTGCACGCGGACCAGGGATTTCTGCTTGTTCTTGAACGGCGGTTCTTCGATCAGTTGCGGCGCGCCGGAGGCGTTGTTGACCAGGGTGTAGTAGTGGTCACCGGCGAGTTTTACCGGCAGGGTCTGGCTGCCGATCTTGGCGCTGTAGTCACCGCCCGGCATGAAGCTGAAGTCGCTGCTGGCCAGCGGCGCGACGTCGCTCAGATTGGTGCTGCCGACGGTGGCGCTCACTTCGGCGTTGCTGGCGTTGTAGACCCGCACGAAGGTCGAGCCTTTCGGTGCGGTCGGGCCGTACAGCGCGGCGTCACCACCGGCAAAGGCCTGGACCGAAAGCACGCTGAGGCCAGCGACCAGAGCAATGCGTTTGGCGAGACGACGAGGAGTTGTAGTGAAAGTCATGGTGTACCTCTCTTTCAGTTTTGCGCCCGATCGGGCGTCTCGGATTTAGTGTTTACCGCTACGTTTTGTTGGCGCGCGCCGGCTTGTTTAAGCTCTGCGACCCACTGCGGGTCGGCGTCGCCGATTTCGTTGTTCACAGGCAGATATCGTTCAGGAAACTCCCAGATCAGCACCTGTGGCGGGCTGTTCTTGAAGTCATCGCTTTTCAGGTAGCTGAGCATCGGCAGGATCGGGCCGTGGCCGTCTTCTGCGTAATTGACGACGTCGCTGTGCAGCGCTTGCTTGAGCGCACCGACGAAGTTCCAGTTGGGATTGGCGCTGTAGCTGGTACCGATCAGCGCGACCGGCACTTCGCTGTTGGCGAACAGCGCGTCGTCACCGGCAGGCGGCTCGGTGGCGGCCACGGTGTTGCGCTTTTGCAGCGGCTCTTTGGCCGGCATCAGATTTTCGAACAGCGGATCCAGCGGCAGGAACAGACGCAGGTCGCCCTTGTGCGTGACTTTCTCCGCCGGAGTGGTGACGAAGCGCTGCGGCTCGCCGCTGAGCGGGAACTTGTCGGCGATGGTCCTGGCCAGGGTGTTGGCAGCGATTTCCGCGCCTTCCGGGGTCCAGTGGGTGTCGGTGCGCAGGAACACTTGCTGACCGTTCTGCTTGGCTTTTTGCAGCGGGCCGAGCAGGTCGGGGGCGAGGATCTTGTCGGCCGCGACACGGGCGTGGAAGTCCTGATAGAGGTTGGCGTGGATGCTCGCCGGTTTCACTTCACCCAGGTGTTCCGGGTACAGGCGAACCTTGGCCGGGACGATCGCCATCACCAGTTTCACGCCTTTCTCTTTCAGGGTCTGGCGCACGCCTTCGACCAGCGCGTAGTTGCCTTGCAGGTTCAGCTCTTCGTTGACGATCGGGTTGAATTCCTCATCGCTGTACAACCACTGATCGCGACCGAGCACCACGCCCGGACGACCTTCGTTGAATAGTTTGAAATCCAGCGCGGCCCAGAGGTTGGTGCCCAGGCGCTTGATCGGGAATTCATCGTCGTAGTGGGTTTCCACGGCTTTGGTCCAGCGGCCGTTGAGCACCGTCGCGTCGGCGTTGGTGCTGAAGCCGAAGAAGCTGCGCACCGACCACAGACCGAGCACCAGCAGGGTCACCAGAAACAGCGCGATGTAGAAGATGCGTAATGAGCGGGTCATGTCAGATCCCTCAGAACTGGAAGTAAAGGAACGGCGAGAAGCTTTGCGCCGAGAGTTTGAGAATCGAGGCGATGAACAGCAGCAGGATCAGCCCGCGCATCACGTAGCGCGACCAGTCCGCCGTCCAGTACGCCGGTTGCACCTGGGCGTCGACGCCGACGGTGTAGCCAGGTTCGTGGATGCTCGCCGGGTTTTCGCCAGGGGCAGCCTTGATCAGGCCCGGTTGCGCGCCGGCAGGGCCGTCGCTCTCGATGTTGACCGCAGGTTTGGTCTTGACCGGAGGTTTGCTGGTGTACAGATCACGCAGGCCGAAGAACGCCAGGGTCACGTAAGCGACCACCAGAGTCGCGACTTGCAGACCGGTGAGGCTGGCCTGGTTGAGCTCCGACAGCGACCAGTCGCCGAAGCTGAACATCGCGCCGTACATGCGACCGGCGACGTGCAGGTTTTCGGCGCGGAAGATCACCCAGCCCATGACCACCAGCAGGAAGGTCAGCGCCCAGCGGATCGGGTTGAGGCTGCGCGGCGAGGTGTTGAGGCCGAGCATTTTCTCGATCGCCAGCCACATGCCGTGCCAGGCACCCCAGACGATGTAGGTGATGTTCGCGCCGTGCCACAGACCACCGAGGAGCATGGTCAGGAACAGGTTGCGATAGGTCATCAGCGTGCCTTTGCGGTTGCCGCCGAGGGTGATGTAGAGGTAGTCGCGCAGCCAGGTCGACAGGCTGATGTGCCAGCGGCGCCAGAACTCGGTGATCGACTGGCTGATGTACGGCTGCTTGAAGTTTTCCATGAAGCGGAAACCCATCATCAGACCCAGGCCGATGGCCATGTCGCTGTAACCGGAGAAGTCGAAATACAGCTGCGCGGTGTAGGCCAGCGCACCGAGCCAGGCATCGCCCGTGGTCGGGTTTTGCAGGGCGAAGCAATGGTCGGCGACCACGGCCAGGGTGTCGGCGATGAACACCTTTTTGATGAAACCCTGCATGAACCGTGTGCAGCCCTCGGAGAACTTGTCGAGGGTGTGGGTGCGGTTGTTGAACTGGTCCGCCAGGTCACGGAAACGCAGGACCGGGCCGGCGATCAGGTGCGGGAAGATCGCCACGAACGCCGCGAAGTCGATCAGGTTGCGGGTCGCCGGGGTGTCGCCGCGATAGACGTCGATGATGTAGCTGATCGACTCGAAGATGTAGAACGAGATGCCGATCGGCAACAGCACGTGGGTCAGGATGAACGGTTCCAGACCGACCGACGTCATCATCGCGTTGATGCTGTCGACGCCGAAGTTGGCGTACTTGAAGTAGCCGAGGATGCACAGGTCCACCGCCACGCCGAGCAGCAGCCAGCGCTGGGCCGGTCTGGTGCGCACGCCGGCGGCGCCGACTTTGAGGCCGATCCAGTAGTTCCACAGGGTGACGCCGGCGAACAGCGCCAGGAAGTCCACCCGCCACCACGCATAGAACACGTAGCTGGCGATCAGCAGCAGCAGGTTGCGATAGCGTTGCCCGCTCAGGTAGTACAAGCCGAGAAAGATCGGCAAGAACAGAAACAGGAACACGTTGGATGAAAATACCATCCCGATCTCTCCATGTTTGAACCAACAGTCAAGGGCCAAAGCCCCCCCAAACCCCCCGTGGAATTGGAGGGGTGAAACGATCTGCGACTAACTGCCCTTGTTGCCTTTCTCGTGGGACGGGTCGTAGACCTTGGTCAGGTCGCCACCGAGGCGGAACGTCTTGAACGGCTGCATCCCGTGCTTCTTCTCCAGCACATCCGGCGAACAGGTGTAGAGGCTGCAGAACGGCTCGAGCCAGGCGAATTTCATGTCCTCTTTCAGGTCGGTCATGTCCTGTTCCTTGCCGTTCTTCTTCTCGAAGTCCCCGGGATCTTTCACCCCGGCCAGCACCCGGTCACCCAGACGTTTCAGCGCGCCGTTGTTTTCCTGACGCAGATCGACACCGTTGACCTGGGCGAAACTGGCGATCATCGCCAGCGGCGGCAGGGCGTAGTTGTGATAGGCGAGGGCGCGTTGCTGGCGCTTGAGTTCGTTCGGCAGGTAGCCGTCGGCGTCGATCTGATTGACGCCGACCTTGTATTCCTTGACCGCCCAATCGAACAGGTCGCGGCGGTTGGTGGCGATGGACGTCGCCATCACCGACCACGCTGCCCAGTAGGAGTGGTTGTTGGTTTTTTCCAGCGGCAGGTTGTCCCAGTCGCTGACCACCTGATCGGCCATCTTGCTGAACCAGGCTTCGATCAACTGCGCTTCCTGCTGGTGCTGGGCCAGCGGATGGGAGTCGGAGAATTTCAGGCGAATGTACGAGGAGGCCATGCTGCCCAGCGCCCATTTGCGCATCGACTTGCCGGTGTGGTTGAAGTCCTTGGACATCAATGCATCCGCCCGAGCCCAAGTAGCCAGCCAGTTCAGCGTGCAATCGAGCTGTTCCGGGCGACCGTCGCGCATGAACTGCATCACCCGCTTGGCGGTGCCGCGCTCCAGCGTGGTGATGTCTTTGGTGGTATCGCGGAAGGCTTTTTCCGACTGCACGTTCAGCGTGGCGCGGGCCTTGTCCGAGCCTTCGTATTTACTGCGAAATTGCAGCGGCCCGGTGTAGGGCGCCGGCATCGCGTCGCAGCCTTCGCTCTTGTCGCCGGTCTTGAATTTATCCACAGCGGCGAAGTAGCCCTGGGGCGGACGCAGTGGCGCGGCGGCCTGAGTGGACCCGGCGAACATCGCCAGGGTCAGCAGAGTAGGCGCAAGCAGGTGTTTGATCGTTCGGTTTCGCATGGCAGACCTCATTGCCCGACCTGAGCGGTTTGTTGCCCAGCACCCGGGAATACGTTGCGTTTGCAGATTTTCGCTTCGACTTTCTGTGGCGCGGTGCCCGCATCCGGGCCCTGGACTTCGACCGCCAGCAGGTTCTGCGAGGCCCAGTCTTCGTCCGTGCGCAACTCAAAGGCGAAACGACCGTCGGTGTCGGAGGTTTCCGGTTTCTCGATCTTGATGTCCTCGTGGCGACCGTTCATGTACCAGAGGGTGGCTTGCAGTTTTTTCACCGAGGGGTCGGCGAAGCGGATGTCGACCTGATGGCCGCTGTTCTGCAGGTTCAGGTTCTTGCTGTTGACCAGCAGTTCCTGTTTGCCGCCGGGCTTGAGCGTGGTGCTGGCGGACATTTGCGTGTCTTTGCCTTCGCAACCGTTATCCAGCAACGCCATCATCTGGCGATAGATGGTTTCCTGGTCGAGGCGGTACAGCGGCGAGAATTCCCAGATGAGGATTTTCGGCGGCGTCTTCTGGAATTCGTCGCTGCCCAGGTACTGCAACATCGAACCTTCCAGTCCGCCGCCGGGGAAGGCGACGTTGAGGATGTCGGCGCCGATGGCTTCTTCGAGGAAACCGGCGAAGTTGTAGTTCTTGCCGCTGTGGGAAGTACCGACCAAGGTGATCTGCGGATTACCGGAATCGCCGAACAGGTCGCCGTCACCGGCTTCGCCTTTCGGTTCGGTGGTGAACTGGTCCATGTACTGGATCGCGTAACTGGTGCCGCACAGCTGCCCGGCCATGTTGTGCAGGGTGCCGGTCTTGCCCATGCGGCCGGAGCGTTTGGTCTCGAATTCACGCTTGGGAATGTCGGCAAAGGCCGGGATCTGCTTGACCTTCTCGGCGACGATTTTCGCCGTGCGCTGCGCACCGTACGGTGTCCAGTGCTGGTCGCCACGGAAATAGAAGTCGTGGGCGGGCAGGGTGTCCGGCAGCGATTCGTTGGTCAGCGGCGACAGGTCCGGCACCACGTAACCCATCTGCGCGAAACGGCCGAGCATGGTCTTGTAGTTGCCCAGCGCTTTCTCGTAATCGAACGCGGCTTTTTCCGCCGGGTTGAGCTTGTTGCGGTTCACGAGGCCACGGGTCGGTTGATAGACGATCACCAGTTCGACGCCCTTGGCCTTGAATGCATCATGCAGCTGTTGCAGGCGTTTGTAGCCGGCCGGGGTGGTGTTGAACTCGGTGCGCAGGTCTTCCTGGGTCCGGAACAGCCAGTCGCCCTGGGCCTGTACCAGCGTGGTGAAGTTCTGCTGATAACGCGTGGTGTAGTTCTTCGCGTCATGAGCGGCGGGGCACAGGCTGCAGCAGGGTTCGGCGGTGAATTTCGGTGGCTGGACCTCATCCGCGCGGGCGCCGTTGCTGGCCGCCAGAATGCCCACGGTCAGGGCCGACAGGCTGAGTAATTTGATCAGGTGTGGGTGCATAAAATTATCCTCAGTCCTGCAGTTCGGTCTGGCGTTCGACGGGGTCGATCAGCACGGCTTTCTGCTGGCGCACCAGCAGGTCGAGAATTTCATCCTGGCGGTCACCCAGGACGCCGTTGAAGCTGATGCCGCTGGATTTGGTCGGCGCCAGCATCGACACGCGGTACAGCTCGACGCTCAGTGGCGAGTCGATGGCCATCGGGCCGCTGCCGTTGGCCGCCAGTTCGCCGCCGACCACGATCAGCGAAACCTGGGCGTCGAACGGGTCGAGCTTGATGTCGCGGTCGGTGTCGGTCAGGTCCTTGATGTGGCCGTAGACGCCGGTCAGGCCGTTGGCCATGGCGATGTTTTCGTAGAGGCGGATGTTCACGCTGTTACGAATGCGGATGCCGTGGCGCTTGTTGCTGATGACCTTGTTGCCCCACAGCAGGTTGTCGGCGGACTCGTAAAGCGTGATGCCGTCAGTGTGGTTCTTGTAGATCTCGTTGTAGGCGACGATGTTGTTCACGCTGTTACGGTCGATCACCAGCCCCGAGAGGTGGTTGTCGAAACTCTTGTTGTTGAAGATGAAGCTGTCGTTCACCTCACGGGAAATGATGATCCCGTGCTTCTTCTTCGTCCCGTGGACGGTGTTCTCGGCAATGATCAGACCGTGGGAACGGTCGTGGGGGTCGATGCCGTAGACGATGTTGTCCTTGTAGGTGTTGCCCTTGACCACGAAGTCGCGGGTCTCGTAGCAGTAGAAGCCGTACCACATGTCCGAGAACTCGGAACCGACGATCCAGCCGGTCGGCTCGGGACGCTTGAGCACCTTGGCCATGTTCGGCGTGTACTGGGAAATACTCACGCCGTAGGACTTACTGTTGGCGTAGCCGAAGCTGGCCATCTTGCTGTTGACGATGTAGGTCTCGGTGCCGCCCCAGGCCAGCAGGAACGGGCGGAATTCCTTCGGCGAACGGAAAGTCGCCGGGCCGTTGTCCTTCTCGCGCCAGCCGGTGACTTTGGTGTCACGCACGAACAACTGGCCGTCGTTGACCAGGAACGAACCGGCCTCCTGGGACAGGCGCAATTCCTGGGTCTGGCCGTCGATTTCGAGGATGCCTTTGCGGCCCACGACGATTGGCAACTTGGCCAGGTACACGCCCGGCGAGGTTTCGCTGAAGTACTGCTTGGGCAGTTTCTGCGCCAGCTCCTTCAGGTTCATGTAACCGTCGTCGACGAAGATCGCTTGCGGGATGCCGTGCTGACGCACCACCCATTCGGCCATCTTGTTGTCGCCGCCGATGAAGTCCTTCAGGGCGTCTTCCTGCATCATCCGGCGCACGCTGATCTTGCCCGGTTTGCTGCGCACGATTTTCGCGGCAGCGGCTTCGGCGGTGAAGCCGGAGAGGTCGGGCAGTTTCGGCTTGGCCAGTTCCAGCGCCTCGGTCGGCGCGCTGCTGACGGTGTAGGTCTTGGCCTGTTGCAGCTCCTTGGCGATGGTGACCGGCTTGCCTGGCTGAGGGGCCGCCGGTTCGACCGTGGCGAAGGCGCCAGTCGAGGCCAGCAGCATTGCGCCGGCCAGCAGGCTGAGCGAGCCTTTCCTTGGGTTGTTCATGTCGGGCACTCCCTTCGCGGTTTGCATCAGAAGCGCCAGATCACGTCGATGAACGCGCGGTGCATGTACGAATCGACCTGGCTGCCATAGGCGTCACCCGGCTTGAACACGCCGCCACGGAAACGCACCAGCGCCGAAGGCTCGTCGATCGACTGGCTCAACGCCGCCGGCAGCAGGCCTTGCTTGAAGTACTTGGTGACCACCAGATCCATTTCCTGGCCCAGATCCTTGTTGCCGTCCTGCAATGGCAGCGAGGTGCTGGAGAGGATTGCGCCGGTCACGTCGTCGGTGTTGTTTTCCACCGCATTGATGCCGTTGCTGCCCACCGGTTTGTTGCCGTCCACGCGCCAGAATTTGTGGTAGATCAGGCTGGCGTCGTACTGGTCGTTGAGCATCCAGGAACCGAACAAAGTGGCGGTCTGCATGTTGTTCATTTCGCCACGGAAAGCCTCGCCGAAGCGGTGTACCCGCGAGTGAGTACCGGTGTAGTTCGAGCGGTTGCTCTCCAGACCGTTCTGTTGGTAATCGGCGCTGGCGCGGGCATAGGCCGCACCGACCTGCCATTGCGGATCGAGGCGCAGGCGCACGCCGATGTCGGTGGCCCAGCCGTTGATGTCTTCGCTGCGCTTGGCCTGTGCCGGGCGGGTTCCGTCGGCGTTCAGCGGGTTGACCGTATCGCGGTCGCCGCTCATGCCGGTGATGCTGCCCCAGTAGTTGACGGTGTTGGTGTTGCGCCAGTTGTAGGCGTCGCTGTCGGCGGTCAGGCCGAGCCAGCTGATATCGCCGTTCTGGGTTTTGTCGAGGGTGTCGCGGGGCACGCCCGGTTCGGCGTAATCGAGTTTGCCGTTATCGTGGGTGTGATGGCCGCGAATGCCGACCCAGTTGCCCGGTGTCCACTGATACGCCGCATCGGCGTAGGCGTGCAGGCGATCCTTGTCTTTCGGTGCCAGCTCTTTCAGGTCGGTGCGGTATTCGCTGAAGCGTTCGGCGACACCGGCGTTGGCGCGCAGCAGGGTGGTGTCGAAGGTCCAGTTCAGCGCTTCGATGTTGGTGTCGCGCCACTGGCCGTCGTCGTTGCGCAGGCGCTGGCGACCGAACTTGAGAATCTCGCCGGGGTAGGGCGTCAGGCCGCTGTAGCCTACCCAGAATTCGCGCATCGCCAGGTAGTTCTTCTTGGTCTTGCGATCACCGCTGTCGGTGGTTTCGGCACCGTCGGACTGTTGCAGGGTGTCGGTCTCGATGATGTCGGTCGAGGTCACGGCCTGGCCCATGGCATAGGCACTCCACGCGCCGCTTTCGCCGTAGATCCACGGACGCAGGTCGAGGCCGACGCCGTTGACGTCGCCGCCGGGCGCGGTGCCGAGATCGCGGTCGTCTTCGGACTGGCCAGTGATTTTCACTTCGAGGCCGAAGTTCTTGGTTTCAGTGATCGCGGCCAGTGTCGGGCAAGACCAGATCAGCGCGAACGTAAGGCCAATGCCGGCCTTCACGAATGGATTCAACGTCATAATTTTTCCTCGCCGTCTTCTTGCAGGGCGTGCAGTTGCAGCGTGTTCTGATTCAGGGCGCCACGGCTGGCCTGTTCCTGTTGCAACAGGCGCTGGGCTTCGGCCAGGCGCTCGGGGGGCAATTGCGCCGCGAGGGTGGTCGCCAGTTCATCGGCTTGCGGCGTGTTCTGGGCCTTGGCCAATTGGCTGAACACGTAGGCATTGAGTGGGTCTGGCTGGGTGCCCTTGCCTTGGGAAAACAGTTGGGCGATGGCGAAGTCGGCGCTGTTCTGGCCGTTGCGCGCAGCGGTCAACAGGTGGTCGAGAGCCTTCTGCGGATAGACCTTGCCCAGGTAGCCACGGCGGTAGATCTGGCCGAGGTAGTAGTCGGCGGCGACTTCGCGGCCGACGGCTTTCTGGAAATGTTCCTCGGCGACTTTCGCGTCGGCCGGCACCAGTTTGCCTTCGTAGTAGAGCTTGCCCAGCAACAGTTCGGCGCGGGGCTGGTCGGCGGCGCGGCCGTTGTCCAGGTACTTCATCATCTGGTCGACGTCGCCCAGTTCCGGGAAGTCGTAGAGCAGTTGCGCCAGCGTCACCCAGGATGCCGGGTAGCCCGGTGCGATCGGTTCGAGCAGCGATTGCGCGGTTTTTTCGTCGGTCTTGCCGAGGGTCGAATCGGCGAGTACACGGGCAACGGAGTCCACGCGCTGGGCCGTGACGCTGCCACGGCTGTAACCGGCCTGCAGTTGCTTGATCAGCTCGGCTTGCCGGTCCGGCTGGGCACGTTTCTGATAGACCGTGGCCAGTTCGACGTAGCAGATGTCGGTGGTGTGCAGCGCGGCCTTGCAGATCTTTTCCACGTCATCCAGATGCTGGTCGTAAGTGCCCTGGGTGCGATACAGCAGCACCTGTGCCAGGCCGGCTTCCGGGTAACCGGATTTGCGCCACTGGTCGATCTGCTGCTGGGCGTTGATGTTCGGGAAACTGTGCGGGTATTGCAGGTAGAGCATCGCCAGTGGGATCAACGTATTTCCTTCGCCGTTGGCAGCGGCCTTCTTCAGCAGGGTTTCGGCTTCCTGATGCTCGGCTTCGGTGGAGCCGGGCTTGGCCACCAGCAAGCGACCGAGTCGGGCCTGGGCACGCGGCGACACATCGGCCGCTGCGCGATAGGTCGCCTCGGCCTGTTTGATCTGCGCAGGGTCGCGGCTGTCGACCTGGATGTCGGCCAGACCCACCTGAGCTTCGCTGTAACCCAGGTCGGCCAGCGCACGGTAGTTCTGCGCGGCGGTCGCGGTGTCGCCGCGCTTCAGCGCTTCGTTGGCCAGACGCTGGTCGGGCAGGCCGGCGCAACCGGCCAGACTGACTGCCAGCGCCAGCGAGCACACCACCAATCCCATGTGGGAGCCAGCCTGCTGGCGATGCGGGCAACTCGGTACATCAGACAAACCGCGTAGATCCCATCGCGAGCAGGCTCGCTCCCACAGGGTTTGCGGAGTTTTCAGAGTAGGTGGAATGGTCACAGGCATGTCCTCGACTTAAAGACCGGCAGCCATGGCTTTGTCGATCAGCCAGTTCAGGTTCGGGCCACGGTCGCTGTTCACCTCCACCGGGCGGCCGGCGAAGGTGCTGTCCAGCGGCTCGTCAGGCTGGATCTGCACGCGGATGTCGGAGGAGAGATCGGCGCTTTTCAGGCTGGTGCTGCTGATGATCTTGCCGGTGCGGGTCTTGTCTTCGCCGGCGATCTGGAAGCTCACCGGAGTACCCGGACGCACGTCGCCGAACTGGCGATAGGAGAAGCGTGCATCGACGGTGGCCTGGGTGTTGCGCGGTACCAGGGTGAAGATCACGTCGCCCTTGCTCGCGTACTGACCGTCAGCCACCAGTTGCTGGGCCACGGTGCAATCGCACGGCGAGGTGAGGGTCCCGGTCATCTGCTTGCCGAACAGTTCTTCAACCTTGGCCGGTTGCAGTTGATCTTCATCCAGATGGCCCTTGAGCACGTCGAGCATGCTGGTGCTGAACGTCGCCAGCGGCGCACCCTTGGCAGCAACGCCGTCGGACTTCACCAGGCTTTGCACGGTGCCGTCGCGGGGCATGGTGATGTTCATGCCCGGCACGCTGACCAGACCGGCCTGGGCATGGCTGACGAAGTACATGCTGTACACCGATTTGAAAACGAACCCCGCCGCCACAAGACCGATCGCGAAGATACCGGCGCTGAAGGTCACGGCTTTCAGACGCCCGAACGGGGTCATGCCGTGGCCGCTGTCCTTGGTCTTGCGTGCCTTGGTGAAGTTGTCGCGCTGCAGGGTCGCCAGCACTTCGCCGATGCTGACGATGTCGCCGGCCAGGTGCGAAGTGATCAGGTGGCGCAGGGTGGAAATGTCCTGCGGTTCGAGGTTCTGGAACTGGCAACCGGCACGGCCGGTCTGGCGGTCGTAGGAACGCACTTGCAGTTCAACGTCCATGGCGATGCCGAGGTTGTCGATGACGAATTGCAGGCGCGCCTTGTACACCTGGCCGACGGTCAGCGGCAGTTGCCCGGCGTTGAACGCCAGACCACCGGCGGACAGGTCGATGACCCGTGCTTCGACCGGTGTGCGGTCGGGGCCGAAGAACCGCAGCTTGGCCGGGATTTTCACCCGGGCGTGCTGGCGCTGGGCTTCGGATTCATGCACTACGTTGACATTGACGGCGGTATTCATGGGGGCGATTTCCTTGTTAATTCAAGAGGGGCAGGTCAGACCATCATCAGCAGCACGGCGACGAAAATGCTGCCGGCGGAGAAGGTCATGGTCCGAGACGACCAGGTGTTGAACCAACGTTGAAAGCTGGCGAGATCACGGGTCAGGGAAGTGGGCTGGCGGGTCCAGGATTGTTGGTCGAGGCGGAAGAACACGTAGATCTTCACCAGCGCGCCGACGATCTGGTTGTAATAGAGAATCACCGGGTAGGCCGGGCCGATGCGGTGACCGGAGCACGACAGCAGCAGCGTCAGAATCAGGCGGGTGATGCCGATCCACAGCAGGTAGGCGAGGATGAACGCACCGCCGTATTTGAAGCTGGCGATGATCGCCACGGTCAGGCCCAGCAGCGAGGTCCACATCGACACGCGCTGGTCGAACAGCACCACCGAGGTGAAGGCGCCGAGGCGTTTCACACCCAGGCCAAGGGCTCGCGAGTTCTGCCGCAGGTTGTTGCCGTACCAGCGGAACATCAGTTTGCGACTGGCCTTGATGAAGCTCTTTTCCGGCGGGTGTTCAACGGTGTTGATCGCCGCGTCCGGCACGTAGAAAGTGTCGTAACCCAGACGCATCAGGCTGAACCAACTGGACTTGTCGTCACCGGTCAGGAACTTGAAACGGCCCAGACGCCAGTGTTGCAGCGAGTCGCTTTCGACGTCGGCGATGAAGTCCGGGTTGGTGACCACGGAGGCACGGAACACCGACATGCGGCCGGTCATGGTCAGCACGCGCTTGGACAGGGCCATCGAGCACATGTTGATGTGGCGCTGGGCGAAACGCAGCTTGTGCCACTCGCTCATGATGTAGCCGCCGCGCACTTCGCAGAATTCGTTGGTGGTCAGGCCGCCGACGTTGCCGAACATCTGGAACCACGGCACGGTCTTGCGCACCACGCCTTCGGCAAGCACGGTGTCGCCGTCGATCACGGCCACCACGGCACGGTCGTCCGGCAGGTGACGGGAGATCGCACGGAAGCCGTAGGCCAGGCCGTCGCGTTTGCCGGTGCCGGGAATGCGCACGAAGTCGAGCTTGACCCGGTCCGGCGGATTCATCCGCGCCCACAGTGCCTTGACCAGCAGTTCATCGGACATTTCGACGATGGAGCAGACCACGGTGGTCGGCAGCTCGCAGTCGATGGCTTCGCGGATCACCGAGCTGTAGACCTGCGCGGTGGTCAACGCGTCGATGCGAAAACTGGTGACCATCAGAAACACATGAGACGGGTCCGCCGCCTTGCCCAGCTTGCGAACCTTGCGGCGCAGGTGCGGGTAGACGATGTAGAGAAAGATCATGCCGCGCACAAAGTGCGTGGCACCCATCGAGTAGCGCCAGATACCCACGGCGCCAATCAGGAAAATGAAGTCCTTCGACTCGGAGTCGAACGTGGACTCGGGCAGCATCAGGGCCAGGCCCATCAGCAGGCTCAGAAACAAAAGCCAGCCGGCGGATTGCAGAAAAAAATGTTTGAGCTTGGACATGACCGTCATCCGAAGGTGATGGGGGCTTCAGGCCGCCCGCCGATTCACGGCGTGCGGCTTGAAGCTCGAGGCTTGCTGCTGCGTTACCAGCAGATCCCTTCGGTGCGGGTGCCGGCATCGGTGGCCTTGGCCATGAAACCGACCAGGTCGATGACCTGTTTGCCGTGCGGTGCCTGTTGAGCCAGGGAGCGGAACTTCTCGTCGCGGTTGCCGAGGATGATCACGTCGGAGTTGTCGATCACCGAGTCGAAATCCGCATTGAGCAGGGACGACACATGAGGGATTTTCGACTCGATGTAATCCTTGTTCGCGCCGTGGACACGGGCGTACTGGACGTTGCTGTCGTAGATGCTCAAGTCGTAACCCTTGCCGATCAGCATCTCGGCCAGTTCCACCAGCGGGCTTTCGCGCAGGTCGTCGGTGCCGGCCTTGAAGCTCAGGCCGAGCAAGGCGACTTTGCGCTTGTCGTGGCTCTCAACGATGTCGAAGGCGTTCTGCACTTGCGATTCGTTGCTGCGCATCAGCGAGTTGAGCAGCGGCGCTTCCACGTCCAGGGAGCCGGCGCGGTAGGTCAGGGCGCGTACGTCCTTTGGCAGGCACGAGCCGCCGAAGGCGAAGCCCGGACGCATGTAGTACTGGGACAGGTTGAGGGTCTTGTCCTGGCAGACCACGTCCATCACTTCACGGCCATCGACGCCCACCGCTTTGGCGATGTTGCCGATCTCGTTGGCGAAGGTCACTTTGGTCGCGTGCCAGACGTTGCAGGTGTACTTGATCATCTCGGCGACGGCGATGTCCTTGCGGATGATCGGTGCGTCGAGTTCTTCGTACAGCGATTGCAGAACGTCGCCCGAGGCCTTGTCGAACTCGCCGATGACGGTCATCGGTGGCAGGTCGTAGTCGGCGATTGCGGTGGATTCACGCAGGAACTCAGGGTTGACCGCCACGCCGAAATCGACGCCGGCCTTCTTGCCGGAGCAGTCTTCGAGAATCGGGATCACTACATTGGCGACGGTGCCCGGCAGCACGGTGCTGCGCACGACGATGGTGTGACGGGTGGATTTTTCACGCAGGACAAAACCGATCTCGCGGCACACCGCTTCGATGTAGTTCAGTTCCAGGTCGCCGTTCTTCTTGCTTGGCGTGCCGACGCAGATCATCGACAGGTCGGTGTCGCGAATCGCCTCGGCGAAGTTGGTCGTACCGCGCAGACGACCGGTCTCGATCCCTTGCGCCAGCAACTCGCCCAGGCCCGGTTCGACAATGGGGGATTTGCCAGCGTTGATCATGTCGATCTTGTCTTTGGCAACATCGACGCCAACCACGTCATGGCCCCGTGCAGACAGGCAACCGGCACAGACTGCGCCGACGTAACCCAAACCAAATATGCTGATGCGCATCGCAATTACCTCTGTATATATCAGGCCGTTAGAGGGCCGGAGTTAATGGTGTTCAGCGGTCTTAGTGCACTCGAAAGTGTGACTTGCAGGCGTCACAATGCCGTGTGCAGGCATACTAAGTTTCGAGTGTCTAAATAAGTGCACTCAAGATGTGCGCAACCAGGCCTTATTGTTGTGACATGCCCTGTTATGCAGCGGATCCTCTGGCAAGAGGACTCTTGTGCAATCTCGTATTGCGCGCCCGATGTCAGGCGCAGGCCTGTAGATCGGGCGGTTGGGTGCTCAGGCGAGCACGTTTATAAGGGCGCGGCCTTGGCCTTGTAGGGGATATTGATGGTGCGTATCTCCTGTCCTTCGCTAGTTGTCCAGAGTTGTTATCCATTCAGGCAAGTTGCTGTGACAACTTGGTTACATGGTTTCGATCTCTGCGTAAGTTATCTCGTACATGTTCGGCGAGAATCGTTACCGGTGGTATGAGCTATGCATTTGGACATAGTTCCTGTCCGCTCATCGCGAAATCTGAAATTTTTTGAAATATTGAGAAAGATGGCACTGCTCTCATATTGATAGCACTTTCCATTTCGCCCTTTATTAATAGGCAGATAATCGCGTTAGATGGTTTTGTGCCACTACCCGGAAAAATTTCAGGTGCCACTACTGAAAAAAATGACAACTGTCGAGTGAAAGAAAAGATAGAAATGGGGGTGATGTTTTTATGGCGCCAAGAAATCGGCGAAAAGAAGAGAGGTTTTTTTGACGTCGTGCGAGGTGCACGACTCTTTATATAAAGAGTCGTGCAATGGGCATGCTTTATTCGGGTGCGTGATCGCGCAGAAACACCAGATTGTCCGGTTTTGATTGCTCGGCGCTGTAGCGATAGCCCTGCACATCGAACTGTTTGAGGGCCGCCGGATCGTTGATGCGTTCCTGGATCACGAAGCGGCTCATCAGACCTCGGGCCTTTTTGGCGTAGAAGCTGATGATCTTGTACTGGCCGTTCTTCAGGTCCTTGAACTCGGTGTTGATGATCCGCGCGTTCAGGGCCGTACGCTTGACCGCCGAGAAATACTCGTTGGAGGCCAAATTCAGCAGCACGTCATCGCCCTGATCGGCCAGCGCTTCGTTCAGCCATTCGCTGATGCGCGTGCCCCAGAACGCATACAAGTCCTTGCCCCGGGCATTGGCCAGTTTGGTGCCCATTTCCAGCCGATACGGCTGCATCAGGTCGAGCGGGCGTAGCAGGCCGTAAAGGCCGGAGAGCATGCGCAGGTGCTGTTGCGCGTAATCGAAATCGGCTTCGCTGAAGCTCTGGGCGTCGAGCCCGGTGTAGACGTCACCCTTGAAGGCCAGCAGTGCCTGTTTGGCGTTGGCCGGGGTGAACGCCGGTGTCCAGCTGCCGAAGCGTGCAGCATTGAGGCCGCCGATCTTGTCGGAGACATGCATCAATTCGCTGATCTGCGCCGGGCTCAGTTCGCGCAACTGCTGGATCAGCTCCTGAGAATGGTCGAGGTATTGCGGCTGGGTGAAGCGCTGGGTCGCCGGCGGTGTTTCGTAATCGAGGGTCTTGGCGGGGGAAATCACCATCAGCATGAAGTCGTCTCCTTTAATCGTGGGGGCGATTCTAGGGGGTTGGGGCGGATGACTCCAGCTATCAGGTCCATAGGTGATCGGCGGTTCGCCAGCCGGATCGGCTATAGTGCCGCGCGGGTTTTGTTATGGAGACACTCCTTTGCGCATTGTTCTTTTGTTCACCGTGTGGCTGTTGAGCTTCGGGGCCGTTGCGGCGCCGGGCGATATTGCCACGCTCGATCGCAGCACCTGGCCGGAGAAACTCGACAACCCGACCCTGTTCGACGTCGCTTCCCGGGCGGAAGTCTTGATGTTCGCCCGGGGCCTGCTGGGCAGTGAAGCATTGGATGAGGCCGCGCTGGCCCAGCGTCTGGGGCTGCGCACGGTCAATCTGGAGGCGATCAACAGCCTGCGCGAGCGTCTGTGGCAGCGTTTGCTGACCAGTTACAACTATGCCCAGCAGAGCTGCGATCAGGACGCTTCCTTCTGCTTCCTGGTCGAAGACCTGCCAACCCTGCGCGAGCAGGCGGCCAAGTTCGTGGTCAGCGAGGAAAGCTATTACACGAAGTGGGCCGAGCCGAGCCGGATTTTCCATCAGCAGTATCTGGATGAACTGCTGCGCAAGGCGGCGCTGTCGCCGCAGACCACCAGTGAAGTCGATCATTTCGGTGACTACGAGCGCAACGGCGACGACATGCATGACCGCTTGTTCCTGTTGAGTTTCGACAGCGCCGCCAACCTGCAGCCGGACAACACCGACTGGATCGCCGACTACCTGCGCAAATCCAGTCTGAGCGGCACCTTCTTTTTGCTGGGCAAGGATGTGCAGGCGCGGCTGGCGGATCGCTCGGTGAACAACCTGCAGGCGGAATTCTCGAAACTCTGCGTGGGCGTACAGGGCTGGGAATTCCGCTCCCACAGCCACTGGCAGGACTGGCAGGAGTCGGTGCGCCGCAGCAGCGATCTAGTGAAGAGCAAGCTACCGGAAAACTACGTACCGCTGTTCCGTCCACCGGAGGGGCAGCGCCGCAGTGATGCCGGCAGTTTCTTGCGCAATCAGGGCCTGCAAGTGGCGCTGTGGGACATCGATGCCCAGGACGGCGCCGGCAAGCTCAAGGGCAATCCCGGCGCGCAGCGGGTGCTGACCCTGATGCTGTTGTGGCGGCACGGAGTGATCAATTTCAACATGAAGCAGGATGCGGTGAAGACCGCGTTGCCGTGGCTGATCACGCAGACCGCGCAAAGCGGCATCGGCTGGGAAGACTGTCAGGACGCATTTCGCTGAAAAACGGCAAGAGCCCGGAAACATTGGGTTTGGGGTGAATTTTTTACAAAATTCGATGCAGGCGGACTTCCGACTCTAACGGGGGCAGGGCGGTCCGCCAAGGGCTTTTCGTCACTTTGCAAAATAAACTTCAAAAAAGCGTCAAAGTGCTTTTTTCTGTCACGGGTTTTGGAGTATTACGAAGTCAGACCGCCGAAACCTGCAACACAGGTGGCGTCTTCCAAGACCCATTTTGTGTGCAATTCACCTGCTATTCCGAACAAAAGCTTCGCAGGTGGATTCGGCAGTCACTTCGAGGCGCAGCACCGCCCAGGTATTGCGTCGAATGGCTCCCACAAAGGTGACCGAGTATGGATGATCACGGACGTAGCCCTTCCTCCAACCAGCCAATCCTTTATGTACTCGATACCAACGTACTGATTCACGATCCAAACGCCCTGCTGAATTTCGAAGAACACCACGTCGCGATCCCGATGACCGTGCTTGAAGAGCTGGACAAGCTCAAGAGCGGGCATCACAGCGTGGCCGCCGAATGTCGCCAGGCCATCCGGCTGATCGACAAGACGTTGGGCGATGCCTCGCCCGAAGACGTCGAGCAAGGGGTGCCGATCCAGCGCGGCAAGAGTGGACCGAAGGGCTTGCTGTCAATTCTGATGAGCAAACAGGCCGAATCGAACCTGATTCTGCCCGAGCACCTGAACGACAACAAAATCATCAACCAGCTGATTGATCTGCACACCCGCGATCCGAAGAAACCGGTGGTGCTGGTCACCAAAGACATCAACATGCGCCTCAAGGCGCGGGCCTGCGGGATCGATGCCGAGGACTACAGCACCGACCAGCTGGTCGATGACGTGTCCCTGCTGCCCAACGGCTATCACAACATGACCGGCTCCTTCTGGGACCGCGTGAGCAAGGTCGAAACCCGTCAGGACCATGGCCGCACCTGGCACCAGGTGCAACTGATCGACAACCTGCCGGCCGTGCACATCAACGAGTTCATCATCGATGAGCAGGGCTTCGTCGGCTGGATCAAGGAGATTGAAGAGGACCGTCTGCTGATCCTCGATCTGCACCAGGAACCACTGTTGCATCAGGAAGCCTGGGGCCTCAAGCCCCGTGACATCTATCAGAGCCTGGCGCTGTACGCCTTGCTCGACCCGGACATTCACCTGGTCAACCTGTCCGGCGCCGCCGGTTCCGGCAAGACCATCCTGGCGCTGGCCGCTGCGATCGAGCAGACCATGGTCAGCAAGCGCTATCGCCGCATCATTGCCACCCGCAGCGTGCAGGGCCTGGATCAGGAAATCGGCTTCCTGCCCGGCACCGAGGCGGAAAAAATGGAGCCTTGGCTCGGCGCCATTACCGACAACCTCGAAGCCTTGCACATGGATGACGAAAACACCCATGGCAGCGTCGACTACATCCTCAGCAAAGTGCCGTTGCAGTTCAAATCGCTCAACTACATTCGCGGTCGCAGCTTCCAGCAGAGCCTGATCCTGATCGACGAATGCCAGAACCTCACGCCGCACCAGATGAAAACCATCATCACCCGGGCCGGCGCCGGTTCCAAAGTGGTGTGCCTGGGCAACCTGGCACAGATCGATACCCCTTACCTGTCCGCGACCAGTTCCGGGCTGACCTACCTGACCGAACGTTTCAAGGATTTCCCCAACGGCGTACACATCACCCTGCAAGGGGTGCCTCGCTCGATTCTGGCCGAATACGCCGAATCCCATCTGTAACCCGCCAAAGGAACCGGGCGACTGCAAAGTCGCCCGGTTTTTTGTGTGCGCAATTCTGACCCTCGGGTTTACAATCGGCGCTCCTGATCAGGAGTAATCCCGTGCTGACTCATCTCGATTCCCAAGGTCGCGCCAACATGGTCGACGTCACCGAAAAAGCCGTGACGTTCCGCGAGGCGACGGCCCAAGCGCTGGTGCGCATGCTGCCCGACACCCTGCAGATGATCGTCAGCGGCGGCCATCCCAAGGGCGACGTGTTCGCCGTGGCGCGCATCGCCGGCATTCAGGCGGCGAAGAAAACCAGTGACTTGATTCCCCTGTGCCATCCGCTGATGCTCACCGGCGTCAAGGTCGAACTCAGCGCCGAAGGCGACGACGCCGTGCGCATCGTGGCCCGTTGCAAACTGTCGGGGCAGACCGGGGTGGAGATGGAAGCGCTGACCGCCGCCAGCGTCGCCGCGCTGACGATCTACGACATGTGCAAGGCCGTGGATCGCGGCATGACCATCGAAAGTGTGCGTCTGCTGGAGAAGGTCGGCGGCAAGAGCGGGCATTTCCAGGCGGAGCAGCCATGAACCTGACCGTGAAGTTTTTTGCCCGTTACCGCGAGGCGATGGGCGTGGATTCGGTGAAGGTCGAAGGTGAATTCGCGACGGTGGAAGACGTACGCGCCTTGCTCGCCAAGCGTGACGGCGCCGAAGTGCTGAGCGAACAGAACCTGATGTGCGCGCGCAACGAAGACCTGTGCCAGCTCGACGAGCCGGTGGTCGATGGCGACGAAGTGGCGTTTTTCCCCACTGTGACCGGAGGCTGAGACATGCGCATTCGGGTGCAGTCCGAACCGTTCGATCCGGGCGCTGAAGTCAACGCGATGCACGCGGCCAATGTCGGCGTCGGCGCGGTGGTGAGTTTTGTCGGCTACGTGCGCGACTTCAATGACGGCCTCGATGTCGCCGGGATGTTTCTTGAACACTATCCAGGCATGACCGAAAAGGCCTTGGGCAAGATCGCCGTCGAGGCCGAACAGCGCTGGCCGCTGTTGAAGCTGGAAGTGCTGCACCGCATCGGCGCGCTGGAGCCGGGTGAGCCGATCGTGTTCGTCGGTGCCGCCAGCGCCCACCGTCAGGCGGCATTCGACGCCTGCGCCTTCGTCATGGATTACCTGAAGACCCGTGCACCGTTCTGGAAGAAAGAAAACACCAGCGACGGCCCGCGCTGGGTCGAAGGTCGTGACAGCGATCATGCGGCGGCGGATCGCTGGAAGCAGTAACGCCTCTCCCCAATCAATCTCCCCTCGACTCCCGACCATCGGCTGACGCCGATGGCGTTTGTCCAATTGACGGTTTGTACGTAAAAGTCCAGTATGGATTTACAAGTACAAATAAAGCGTTTCCCGTTTCAGCTCTTTCTTCTGTCTTGCCAAACCAACAACAACCCGCGAGAGAACGAACATGAAGAAACTTCCCCTCATCACCGGTCTGGCGCTGAGCCTGTTGGCGTGCAGCAGCGTGTTTGCCGCCGAGAAAACCCTGCGCATCGGTATCGAAGCGGCCTATCCGCCCTTCGCCTCAAAGACCGACCAAGGTGAAATCGTCGGTTTCGACTACGACATCGGCAATGCCCTGTGCGCGCAGATGCAGGTCAAGTGCGTGTGGGTCGAGGGCGAGTTCGACGGTCTGATTCCTTCCCTGAAAGTGAAGAAAATCGACATGGCGCTGTCGTCCATGACCATCAACGAGGATCGCAAGAAGTCCGTGGACTTCACCCACAAGTACTATTTCACCTCGTCGCGGCTGGTGATGAAGGAAGGCGCCACGGTGGATGATCAGTACGCCAGCCTCAAGGGCAAGACCGTCGGCGTGCAGCGTGCGACCACCACCGACCGTTACGCCACCGAGGTGTTCGAGCCCAAGGGCATCAACGTCAAGCGCTATGGCAACAACGAAGAAATCTACATGGACCTGGCGGCCGGCCGTCTCGACGCGATTTTTGCCGACACCATTCCGCTGACCGACTTCCTGTCGATGCCGCGCGGCAAGGGTTACGCCTTTGTCGGGCCGGAACTGAAGGATCCGAAATACGTGGGCGAGGGCGCCGGGATCGCGGTGCGCAAGGGCAACACCGAACTGGTCAGCCAGCTGAATACCGCCATCGACGGCATTCGCGCCAGTGGCGAGTATCAGAAGATTTCCGAGAAGTACTTCAAGTCGGACATCTACGGCGACTGATAGTCCGCCATCGCCAGCAGGCTGGCTCCCAAAAGGGGTCTGTACCGAACATACATATATTGTGTTCACAGACATCCAATGTGGGAGCCAGCCTGCTGGCGATGGGACCAGACCAGCCAATAGAGCCGCCAGATCTCAGCCCTTCAATTCCTTCAAATGCTTGTACACCGTCGCCCGCCCCATGTTCAGCACATTGGCCACGTAGTTCGAGGCGCTCTTGCCCTTGAACGCTCCCTCGGCGTGCAGCGCCAGCACCAGTTCGCGTTTGTGGTCGCGGGTCAGCAGGTTCAGGCTCAGTTGGCGTTCGCGCAGCCAGGCGTGCAGGAAAGTGTTGATCCGCTCCTGCCAGTCATCGCGAAACAGCGAGTCCGGTTGCGGGATCAGTTTGCTCGGTGAGAGGAACAGGTCCAGCGCAGCCTTGGCATTCTCGAACAGTGAAATATTCAGGTTGATGCACAGCACCGCCAGCGGACGCCCTTCGCTGTCGCGCAGCACGGTGCTCAGGCTGCGAATCTTCTGGCCGTCCCAGTTGAGCTTTTCGTACGGACCGATGTTCCGTTCGCTGACGTCGTCGCTGAGCATGTCTTCCAGCGACGATTCATCACCGATCACCCGTTTCGACAGGTTGTTGGCGATGTAGTCGACCTTCTGTGTGCGCAGGTCATGCAGCACCACTTCGGCGTGGGGAAAGAACAGGGTGGCGATGGCATCGGCGATGGCGTGGTAGTTATCCAGCGCGGCGTCATTCGGCTCGGGCGTTTGTTCGGGGGCGGTCATAACTGTGGAGCTCCAGGCAACGTCAACGCCCCCGTGGTCCGGGGGCGTTGCGAGTGTGCCGCAATCCGTTGGGCGAGTCATCCGGGTGGGCGGTCAGGACAGGCGGGCAGGGGAGAGCATGGCGGCGTTCAGGCCGAACTGCTTGAGGTGTTCGGGCAGCGACTCACCGCGCACCAGCGCTGCGCTGGCCATGCCCATGGCCGGCGAGGTCTGGATGCCGTAACCGCCTTGGGCCGCAACCCAGAACAGCCCCGGCACTTGCGGATCGAACCCGGACAGCAAGTCGCCATCGGCGACGAAACTGCGCAGTCCGGCCCAGGTACGGGTCGGGCGGCGGATGGTCAGGGTCGTCGCTTCCTCGATCTGGTAAATGCCCATGGCGATGTCCAGTTCTTCCGGCTGCACGTCGTGGGGTTCGACCGGGTCGGCGTTGGCCGGAGAGCCGAGGAACATCCCGGCGTCGGGCTTCATGTAGAACGATTCGTCGAGGCTGACCAGCATCGGCCAGTGATGAATGTCCACGCCTTCGGGGCCGGCGAAGATGAACGCGGCGCGGCGTTTCGGTTGCAGGCCCAGCGGCCGCGCATCGGCGAGAGCGCCGATCTTGTCGGCCCAGGCACCTGCGGCGTTGATCACGATGGGCGCGCTGAACGTCTGGCCGTTGGTCTGCACTTGCCAGACGCCCTCGGCATCACGGTTCAGCCCGAGCACTTCGCAATCGGTCAGGACTTGCCCGTTGTTGCGGCGAATGCCGCGCAGATAGCCCTGATGCAGCGCATCGGTGTCGATGTCGCTGGCGGTCGGGTCGTAGATCGCGCCGTGGACTTTTTCCCGACGCAGAATCGGCAATCGCACGCAGGCTTCTTCGGCGCTGAGCAATTGCATCTCCGGCACCGTGGCCTTGGCGCTGAGGTATTGATTGTTCAGTTCGGCGGCGTCACCGGTGAAATCCACGGTCATTTCACCGCGCGGGGTCAGCAGCGGATGTTCGCAGAAGCCGCTGGGCGGATGGTCGAAGAATTCGCGGCTGGCCTGGGTCAGCGCCCGAACCTGCGGAGTGCCATAAGCGGCGGTGAATAGCGCAGCCGAACGCCCGGTGGAGTGATAGGCCGGGTGCGACTCGCGCTCCAGCACCACGACCTTGCCGTGTTGCGACAGCCAGAAACCGGTGGACGCGCCGGCAATCCCGCCGCCGATGATGATGAAATCTGCATGACTCATGAAAATCTCCGGTGTCAGCGCTGCAATTGATAGACGGCGTTGGCCAGGGCGATGTCTTCCAGGCCCAGGCCGATGGAGCGGAAAAACACGTGACGGTCGTAACCCGGACGCTGCACTTTTTCGCTGAGCAGATCCGCGAGGTCACCGAGGATCGCGCGGTTGTCCCAGCCATGCTGTTCACTGGCGATCAGCATTTCACCCGCCGAACCCGGCGTGGTCAGACGATAGTCGCAGAACACCTGCATGTCGTTGAGGCTTTGCGGTGGCACTTCGTGGGCGCGCGGTGCGTTTGTGCTGATCGAGGTGATCAGCGCTGGTTTGCTCAGGGTTGCCGGGTCGATCACAGGTCCTGCGGAGGAAGTACAGAGCATGATCACGTCGGCGCCGGCAATGGCGGTTTCGCGGCTGTCGGTGATTTGCACGCGCGGATCAAGGGCTTGCAGCAGGCTGGCGGTTGCCCCGTCTTCGCTCAAGGAGGGCGAGTACACGCGGATGTTCTGCCAGTCGCGCAGATTCCTGGCGTAATGCAGATGCGCCTGGGCGACCTTGCCGCTGCCGATAATTGCCAGGCGTTGTGCGTTCGAAGGGGCCAGGGCATCGACCGCGACAGCTGTGGTTGCAGCCGTGCGTGCGGTGGTCAGTTCACCGGCATCGCAGAGCAGCAGCGGCTGGCCGGTCTGCATCGACATCAACAGTGTCCATGCCGTTACCAGCGGGCCTTGCTCGCGAACGATGTAGGGCGAAGTCTTGACCCCGTACACGCCGTCTTCGGCCAGCACGCCCAGATAGTTGATGAAGTCCCCTGCGCCCTGGGGAAATTCCACCAGTTGCTGTGCCGGTTGCACCGCATGCCCGGCCGCCAGATCGCGGAACAGCTTGCGCAGAATTTGCGGCACATCGATCCGGGCCAGAAGCTCGCGAGCCTGGGTTTGATCAATCACGTAAGGCGTACTGGACATGTCAGACTCCGGAGACTGTTTCTAAACTAATTTGTCCATTATGGACTTTTAGTTTTATTGAACAATATCCGGGCGAAAAAAAAGCGCAGTCCGTTGCCGGCTGCGCTTCTCTTTATGGCGTCGCTTACTGTGGACGCTTGCGCTCAACTGCCCGCAGCAGATGGGTCGGCGGGGTTTCACAGCTGATCTTGCGACCGAGTTTTTCTTCGATGGACGGCAACTGATAGGAGTCGTCTTCACCGGCGAAGCTGATCGAAACGCCATCGGCGCCCGCGCGACCGGTACGGCCGATGCGGTGCACGTAGTCGTCCGGGACTTCCGGCAGGGTGAAGTTGATCACATGGCTGATACCATCGATGTGGATACCGCGACCGGCCACGTCGGTGGCGACCAGCACGCGGATCCTGCCTTCGCGGAAACCTTCCAGGGTCTTGATCCGTTTGTGCTGCGGCACGTCGCCGGACAGTTGCGCGGCGTTGATGCCGTCGCGCACCAGGCGTTCTTCGATGCGGCGCACTTCGTCCTTGCGGTTGGCGAACACGATGACCCGCTCCCAGCCGTTGTCGTTGACCAGGTTGAAGAGCAGTTTGTATTTGTCGGCGCCGGCCACCGCATAGATGTGCTGCTCGACGTTTTCGTTGGCCACGTTGGTGACTTCGATTTCGACGATTGCAGGATCGGTGGTCCACTGCTTGGCGAGGTTCATCACGTCATCGGTGAAGGTCGCGGAGAACAGCAGGGTCTGGCGTTCGCTTTTCGGCGGGGTCTGGCGAATGATCTGCCGTACCTGCGGGATGAAGCCCATGTCGAGCATGCGGTCGGCTTCGTCCAGCACCATCACTTCGACCATGTCCAGATGCACGTCGCCGCGCTGGTTGAAGTCGAGCAGACGGCCCGGGGTCGCGACGAGGATGTCGCAGTGGCGGGCTTCGAGGTGCTTGAGCTGCTTGTCGAAGTCCATGCCGCCGACGAACGTCATGACGTTGAGGCCGGTGTACCTGGTCAGGTCGGCGGCGTCCTTGGCGATCTGCACCACCAGCTCACGGGTCGGCGCGATGATCAGCGCCCGTGGCTCGCCCATGTAGCGCTCTTTCGGCGGCGGGGTCTGCAGCAGTTGGGTGATGATCGAGATCAGGAACGCGGCGGTCTTGCCGGTACCGGTCTGGGCGCGGCCGATGGCGTCTTTGCCGGCGAGGGTGAAACCCAGCACCTGGGCCTGGATCGGCGTGCAATACGGAAAGCCCAGGTCGTGGATGGCGTGCATCAGTTCCGGGGCGAGCTTGAAATCGTGGAAACGGGTCTTGCCTTCCTGTGGCTCGACGACGAAATCTTCGAGTTTCCAGGGAATGACCGGCGCCTTGGGCTTCGGTTCGCGGCGTGGCTTGGCCGGTTTGGGTGCTTCGCTGCGGGCCGGTTCAGTGACCGGTGCGGCGACAGGGTCGGTTTTCGGTTCGCGTTTCGGTGTGGCTACGGGAGCCTGGCGGTCGGCCTGTTTGCCATCGCTACGATGGCCGGGGGCGTGCGACGGCGCACTGGGAGCGGGCGCGAGCTGCTCAGCCTCGCTTTTACCGAACATCTTCTTGAGTGCTTTGAGCACGGTCATCTCATCAATTGGTTAAGGAATGTACGCCGGCCAGTGTAATGCAAGAAACGGGCGCGGCGTAGTGGGATGATCAAAGGGGCCCGACCACCGGAAAATCGAGCCCCGGACGATCAGCGCAGGCGTTCGCTCAGCCAAACGCCGATGTCGCGAATTTCTTCGGGTAACACTTCGTGCTCCATTGGGTATTCCTGCCATGTCACGGTGACACCATGGGCCTTCAGATACTCATAAGCCGTGCGGCCCATGGAGTTCTGCACCACGTTGTCGAACTGGCCGTGCAGCGCCAGTGCCGGAATCCGTTGCTGGCTGGCGGACAGCTCCAGTTCGTCGCTGAAGGTCGGCGCGTAGGTCGACAACGCCAGCACGCCGCCCAACGGCCCCTGCCATTTCAGAAACGCGGTGTGATAGACCACGGCGCCGCCCTGGGAAAATCCGGCGAGGAAAATCCGCGAAGCGTCTATTCCGCTGGCGCGCTGTTGTTCGATCAATTCGATGACGTGATCGGCGGACGCTTCCAGCTCATCGCGATCGATGGCCCGTGCCGGGCTCATGGCCTTGATGTCATACCAGCTCGGCATGGCATATCCGCCATTTATGGTCACCGGGCGGGTCGGCGCCTGAGGCAGGACGAAGCGGGTGCTCAGCAGGCTTTCCTGCAAAGCCTCGGCCACCGGCAGGAAGTCATAGCGGTCGGCACCGAGGCCGTGCAGCCAGATCACGCAGGCGTCGGCTGCCTTAACAGGCTGAAGAATCAAGGGCTCGGTCATGGCTGCTCCAAAAATGTGCGGGCGCTCTCATTAAGTGCGTGATTGGGGTGCGCGCCCGGTTGATCCGTTAAGAAGATGTCGCAAGGCTACAAGTTTTTCTATTGACCTGTCGCTCAATCGCTTCAGCGAGCGGTGTGGTACGGGCTTTGCTATGAGGTAGTCGTGCAATCGATCTCGCGCCTGGCGGTAACACTATCAGTGAACGCCCGGCGACGGGATAGCAAAGAATCCGGTGATGGATGTTCGCCAATGGCCGCAACGGGCTTCGCGAACGTGAAAGGGCTACCGCCCGTTCGGCCGACTGGTGAGAAGTGAGTTGTCCATGATGTGGATTTTCTCCTACTAGACTCATAGCGAAGGTCCTGCGTCGGTTGACCCCATAAAAAGCCAACACGGGTCAACAACGCCTCAAAAGGGTGCGACTGGACTCAAGCTCCGACACAACAAGAGCAAAACTGGAGGTTTGAATGAAGATGTTGAAATCCACGCTGGCGATCGTGACTGCTGCTGCAGTACTGGGTGTCAGCGGGTTCGCTCAGGCGGGTGCAACCCTGGATGCGGTACAGAAGAAAGGTTTCGTGCAGTGTGGCGTGAGCGACGGTCTGCCAGGCTTCTCCGTACCGGATTCGACCGGCAAGATCCTCGGCATCGACGCCGACGTCTGCCGTGCCGTGGCCGCTGCCGTGTTCGGCGATGCGACCAAGGTCAAGTTCAGTCAGTTGAACGCCAAGGAGCGCTTCACCGCGCTGCAGTCCGGCGAGATCGACATCCTGTCGCGCAACACCACCATGACCAGCTCCCGTGACGCGGGCATGGGCCTGAAATTCCCTGGCTTCATCACTTACTACGACGGCGTGGGCTTCCTGGCCAACAACAAGCTGGGCGTGAAAAGTGCCAAGGAACTCGACGGCGCGACCATCTGCATTCAAGCCGGTACCACTACCGAGCTGAACGTGTCCGACTACTTCCGCGCCAACGGCTTGAAGTACACCCCGATCACTTTCGACACCTCCGATGAAAGCGCCAAGTCGCTGGAATCCGGTCGTTGCGACGTGCTGACCTCCGACAAGTCCCAGCTGTTCGCCCAGCGCAGCAAGCTGGCTTCGCCGAAGGACTACGTGGTTCTGCCGGAAACCATTTCCAAGGAACCTCTGGGCCCGGTCGTGCGTAACGGCGACGACGAGTGGCTGGCCATCGTGCGCTGGGTCGGCTACGCGCTGCTCAACGCTGAAGAAGCTGGCATCACTTCGAAAAACGTACTTGAAGAAGCCAAGTCCACCAAGAACCCGGACGTTGCCCGTCTGCTGGGTGGCGACGGCGAGTACGGCAAGGATCTGAAACTGCCGAAGGACTGGGTGGTGAAAATCGTTTCCCAGGTAGGTAACTACGGCGAAATCTTCGAGAAAAACCTCGGCAAGAGCACTCCGCTGGAAATCGACCGTGGCCTGAACGCGCTGTGGAACAACGGCGGCATTCAGTACGCACCACCAGTGCGCTAATGGTTCTATCACCCGGCGGGCCAACCGCCGGGTGATGTTCTGTTCCATTTCTTGCGGGGCACTTCATGCAAAATTCAATCGGCGCACCAAAGCAGAGGTTCAGCCTCAGCGATCCGCGTGTGCGTGCGTGGCTATTCCAGATCATCACCGTCGTGGCGGTGGTCGCCATGGGCTGGTATCTGTTTGACAACACCCAGACCAACCTGCAGCACCGGGGCATCACGTCCGGGTTCAGCTTTCTGGAGCGCAGTGCCGGGTTCGGCATCGCTCAACATCTGATCTCCTACACCGAAGCGGACAGCTATGCCCGCGTGTTCGTGATCGGCCTGCTCAACACCTTGCTGGTGACCTTCATCGGCGTGATCCTGGCAACGTTGCTGGGCTTCATCATCGGTGTGGCGCGGCTGTCGCCGAACTGGATCATCAGCAAACTGGCGACCGTGTATGTGGAAGTCTTCCGCAACATTCCGCCGCTGCTGCAAATCCTGTTCTGGTATTTCGCGGTGTTCCTGACCATGCCGGGGCCGCGCAACAGTCACAACTTCGGCGACACCTTCTTCGTCAGCAGCCGTGGCCTGAACATGCCGGCCGCGCAAATGGCCGACGGCTTCTGGGCGTTCGTGGTCAGCATCGTGGTGGCCATCGTTGCCATCGTGCTGATGAGCCGCTGGGCCACCAAGCGTTTCGAGGAAACCGGCGAGCCGTTCCACAAGTTCTGGGTCGGCCTGGCGATGTTCCTGGTGATCCCGACGCTGTGTGCGCTGATCTTCGGCGCTCCGTTGCATTGGGAAATGCCGAAGCTGCAAGGCTTCAACTTCGTCGGCGGCTGGGTACTGATCCCGGAACTGCTGGCCCTGACCCTGGCCCTGACGGTGTATACCGCAGCGTTCATCGCCGAGATCGTGCGTTCGGGGATCAAGTCGGTCAGCCACGGCCAGACCGAAGCGGCCCGTTCCCTCGGCCTGCGCAACGGCCCGACCCTGCGCAAGGTGATCATTCCGCAAGCGCTGCGCGTGATCATTCCGCCGCTGACCAGCCAATACCTGAACCTGGCGAAGAACTCTTCGCTGGCGGCCGGTATCGGTTACCCGGAAATGGTTTCGCTGTTCGCCGGCACCGTGCTGAACCAGACCGGTCAGGCGATCGAAGTCATTGCCATCACCATGAGCGTGTACCTGGCGATCAGTATCAGCATTTCCCTGCTGATGAACTGGTACAACAAGCGCATTGCGCTGATCGAGCGGTAAGGAATAGCGCATGAGTACTCATACTTTCAAACCCGACATGCCACCGCCGGCCAAGGTCTTCGGCCCGATGGCGTGGATCCGCGCGAACATGTTCTCCAGCTGGCTCAATACCCTGCTGACCCTGTTTGCGTTCTACCTGATCTACCTGGTGATTCCGCCGTTGCTCAGCTGGGCGATCTTCGATGCCAACTGGGTCGGCACTACCCGCGCCGATTGCACGAAGGCGGGCGCTTGCTGGGTATTCATCGAACAGCGTTTCGGTCAGTTCATGTACGGCTACTATCCGGCGGACCTGCGCTGGCGCGTGGACCTGACCGTGTGGCTGGCAGTCATCGGCGTGGCGCCGCTGTTCATCAAACGTGTGCCGCGTAAGGCGGTGTACGGGCTGAGCTTCCTGGTGATCTATCCGATCGTTGCCTGGTGCCTGCTGCATGGTGGCGTGTTCGGCCTGAGCGCCGTTGCCACCAGCCAGTGGGGCGGCCTGATGCTGACCCTGGTGATCGCCACCGTCGGTATTGCCGGCGCGCTGCCGCTGGGGATCATGCTGGCCCTGGGACGACGCTCGAACATGCCGGCCATTCGTGTGGTCTGCGTGACGTTCATCGAGTTCTGGCGCGGCGTGCCGCTGATCACCGTGCTGTTCATGTCGTCGGTGATGCTGCCGCTGTTCCTGCCTGAAGGCATGAACTTCGACAAGCTGCTGCGGGCACTGATCGGCGTGATCCTGTTCCAGTCGGCCTACGTCGCCGAAGTGGTGCGCGGCGGTCTGCAAGCGATCCCCAAAGGTCAGTACGAAGCCGCTGCCGCCATGGGCCTCGGTTACTGGCGCGCCATGGGCCTGGTGATTCTGCCACAAGCCCTGAAACTGGTGATTCCCGGCATCGTCAACACCTTCATCGCGCTGTTCAAGGACACCAGCCTGGTGATCATCATCGGCCTCTTTGACCTGCTCAACAGCGTCAAGCAAGCCGCTGCCGATCCGAAATGGCTGGGCATGGCCACCGAAGGCTACGTGTTCGCCGCCCTGGTGTTCTGGATTTTCTGTTTTGGTATGTCGCGCTATTCCATGCATCTGGAACGCAAGCTCGACACTGGCCACAAGCGTTAGGAGTTTTTTCGATGAGCGAAGCAATCAAAAAGCCAGTGGGCCCTGAAGGCATCATTCAGATGCAGGGCGTGAACAAGTGGTACGGCCAGTTCCACGTGCTGAAAGACATCAACCTCAACGTCAAGCAGGGCGAACGTATCGTGCTGTGCGGCCCGTCGGGTTCCGGCAAGTCCACCACCATCCGCTGCCTGAACCGTCTGGAAGAACACCAGCAGGGCCGCATCGTGGTCGATGGCGTGGAACTGACCAACGACCTCAAGCAGATCGAAGCGATCCGTCGTGAAGTCGGCATGGTGTTCCAGCACTTCAACCTGTTCCCGCACCTGACCATTCTGCAGAACTGCACGTTGGCGCCGATGTGGGTGCGCAAGATGCCCAAGCGCAAGGCCGAGGAAATCGCCATGCACTATCTGGAGCGCGTACGCATTCCGGAGCAGGCGCACAAGTTCCCGGGGCAACTGTCCGGCGGTCAGCAGCAGCGTGTGGCGATCGCCCGTGCGCTGTGCATGAAACCGAAAATCATGCTGTTCGACGAACCGACCTCGGCACTCGACCCGGAGATGGTGAAAGAGGTTCTCGACACCATGATCGGCCTGGCCGAAGACGGCATGACCATGCTTTGCGTAACCCACGAAATGGGCTTCGCCCGCACCGTGGCCAACCGCGTGATCTTCATGGACAAGGGCGAAATCGTCGAGCAGGCTGCACCGAACGACTTCTTCGACAATCCGCAGAATGATCGGACCAAGTTGTTCCTGAGTCAGATTCTGCATTGATATCTGATGCATAAAACCAACCCGGCCTTGTGCCGGGTTTGTTTTTTTGGGATCAGGACACGGTGAGGGTTTCGTGTTCTTTGTGCTCGGTATACTTGAAGGCGTTCCTCAGATCCGCCCCTTCACCCAAGGCTTTCGCATCGGCGAGCAAGTGCGGATAGCGATCGAGCAGGCGCATCAGCAGCATCAACGCCTTCGGCGGAAGCACTTCGCCGCGCTCATAGCGGGAAAATGCGTTGTGTCCGCCACCAGACAGCAGTTGCACCGTTTCTTTTTGGGTCAGGTGCAATTTGCGCCGTATGCGCTTCATTTCGTTACCGATCATTTGTCGGGCAGCGATCACCAGATCATCACCGGCTTGCGTGTAGCGTTCTGCACTATCGGTATCGGCGTCCCACTCGACCTCCCCGCATTTGTGACATTCCCAGCCAGCAAGGTCATCGATACGACGTTCCATGCCTTTGACACTGATGGTTTCGCCGCGGCCCTCGAAATGTGTCATTCCCTCGAGTGCACCGCAGCTGAAACATTGCCGGTTCTTCATTGGTTTTTCTCCTTGAAGGAGATTACCGGTGGGCCACCTTCGGGGCGGTATGTCACCTTGATGTAAATCTCCAGATCGTGTGAGTGCGTGTGATAAACGTCTTGCCAGACTCGATGATCGTCATAGGTGGTCATCGACTTGTACAACATCCTGTTCTGCAGTTCGAAAACGATTTCTTGCATCTCTATGATGCTGAAGCCGAGATCCAGTCCGGTTTTTTCTGCGCTCTTGGTGAATGCCTGTCTTCCACGTCGTCTGACCTCAGCCTTGATCACCGCCAAGTCGTAATGGGGTGTGTTCTTTTCCATAAGAAACCAAAACCCTGTCCCTGAAATTACCCTTAAAGGGTAATTTTGACCAATCGAAAATCCCGCTTCATTTCCCTCCCAATCAACCTAGGTGGTTGCCGTCCTACACGGAGCTGACTAACATGTCAGAAAATTCATCCCATGATTGGATGAAAGGGCGAATCCTATGTCAGAAATTTCTCCACTCATTAAGCGATCCCTGGTCGATCAAGCCCTGGATCTCTTGCGCCAGCGCATCACCGACGGCACCTGGCAGGTCAATCAGCGTTTGCCGACCGAGCCCGAGCTGTGTGCCGAGCTGGGCATCAGCCGCAATACCGTGCGCGAGGCGATGCGGGTATTGGCGTTCTCCGGGCTGATCGAAATCCGTCAGGGTGACGGCAGCTATCTACGGGCGGTGGTCGATCCGATGGACACGCTCAAGGCGCTGTCCAGGTGCTCGCTGGATCAGGCCCGGGAAACCCGGCACATCCTTGAAGTCGAGGCCATCGGCCTGGCGGCGTTACGTCGCACCGATGAGGATCTGGCCGGTTTGCGCGAGGCGCTTGGCGTTGCCGGCAGCCACTATCACGGTGACCTCGACAGCTACATCGCCTGTGATCTGGTGTTCCACCGCCGTCTGGTGGACGCCGCGCACAACCCGGCCCTCAGCGAGCTGTATCGCTATTTCTCCAGCATCGTCGGCGCGCAATTGCGCCAGACCCTGAACATCGTCCCTCGTCGACAGGAAGTCTTCGATTTGCACATCGCCCTGTTCGAAGCCGTCGAACAGCGCGATCCGGAACGGGCCAAAGCCCTGTCGAGGCAACTGATCAATGAACCCTGAAACCGAGAAAACCATGTCCCGCCCTGAAACCGCCAACGCCCCCAAGCGCACCGCCGAACTGGAGGAGCTGCTGATCGATGCCGAGGCCGATGATGAGCAGGTGCAGCAAAGTCATCCGCTGGTGCGCCGCCCGTGGCTGTTGCTGCTGGGGCTGATTCTGGTGGCGTTGAACCTGCGCCCGGCGTTGTCGAGCATGGCGCCGCTGCTCAGTGAAGTGTCGAAAAGCCTTGGCTTGTCCGCCGCTCAGGCAGGCTTGCTGACGACGTTGCCGGTGTTGTGCCTCGGTCTCTTCGCGCCTCTGGCTCCGGTGCTGGCGCGACGCTTCGGTGCCGAGCGGGTGGTGCTGGGGATTCTTCTGACACTGGCCGGCGGCATCATCCTACGCAGCAACTTCGGTGAAATCGGCCTGTTTGCCGGCAGCGTTGTGGGTGGCGCCAGTATCGGCATCATCGGTGTCTTGCTGCCCGGCATCGTCAAGCGTGACTTTGCCAGGCATGCCGGCACCATGACCGGTGTCTACACCATGGCCCTGTGCCTGGGCGCGGCAATGGCGGCGGGCTCGACCGTGCCGTTGAGCGAGCACTTCGACCATAGCTGGGCCATGGGCCTGGGCTTCTGGGTGATTCCAGCACTGGTCGCTGCGGTGTTCTGGCTGCCTCAAATCGGTCAGAAGCACGGCGCGCACAACGTCGCGTACCGAGTGCGAGGGCTCCTGCGAGATCCGCTGGCCTGGCAGGTGACCTTGTACATGGGCCTGCAATCGTCGCTGGCCTACATCGTGTTCGGCTGGTTGCCGTCGATCCTGATCGGTCGCGGGCTTACGCCGACCCAGGCCGGTCTGGTGCTGTCCGGTTCGGTGATCATCCAGCTCGCCAGTTCGCTGGCGGCACCGTGGCTGGCCACGCGCGGCAAGGATCAGCGACTGGCGATCGTGGTAGTAATGGCGCTGACCCTCGGCGGCCTGTTCGGATGCCTCTATGCGCCGATCGAAGGCCTGTGGGGCTGGGCGATCCTGCTGGGCCTGGGGCAGGGCGGGACGTTCAGCCTGGCGCTGACCCTCATCGTGTTGCGCTCGCGGGATTCCCACGTTGCCGCGAACCTGTCCAGCATGTCCCAGGGCTTCGGTTACACCCTCGCGTCCATGGGGCCGTTCGCGGTCGGCGTGGTGCACGACTGGACCGGCGGCTGGAACGCCGTGGGCTGGATCTTCGGCATCATCGGTGCCGGTGCGATTCTCGCCGGCCTTGGTGCCGGGCGTGCGCTGTACGTGCAGGTGGAAAGCGAAAAGGTCTGATACGCACACACTGTCGGTATTCGGAATGCGAATGCCGATAGTGTTTCGGGCGTTTGCGGATTATCGTGCTGGCAACCTGTACCTTTCCTGGAGATCGCCCATGAGCGAAGAAGTCCACAGCGCCCTGATCACCCGTTTCTACCAGGCTTTCCAGCGTCTCGACGCCGAGGCCATGGCCGCCTGCTACACCGACGACGTGGTGTTCAGCGACCCGGCCTTCGGCGAGTTGCGCGGCCGCGATGCCGGCGACATGTGGCGCATGCTCACCACCCGGGCCAAGGACTTCTCCCTGACCTTCGACAACGTCCGCGCCGACGAGCGCAGCGGCGGTGCCCACTGGGTGGCGACCTATCTGTTCAGCCAGACTGGCAACGTCGTGATCAACGACATTCAGGCGCGTTTCGTCTTCCGCGACGGCAAGATCTGTGAACACCACGACCACTTCGACCTGTGGCGCTGGGCTCGCCAGGCACTGGGCTTCAAGGGCCTGCTGCTGGGCTGGACGCCGCTGGTGCGCAACGCCGTCCGCGCCCAGGCGCTGAAAGGGCTGAAGGCATTTCAGGCGAGTCGCTGATAAGATCGCCGCCTGTTTCCCTTGTGCCTGAATTGCCCCGTGACCAGCCTCAGCGAAAATCCTCCCGAAGCCGACGTTCCAGCGAGCAAGTCCTGGTTCGTCTACCTCGTTCGTGCCGCCAACGGTTCGCTGTACTGCGGGATCAGTGATGATCCCGTGCGCCGTTTCGCCAAGCACCAGAGCGGCAAGGGTGCGCGATTCTTTCTTTCGAGCCCGGCGATGGCGCTGGTCTATACCGAGCTGTGCCGCGACAAGGGTGATGCGTTGCGCCAGGAACGGTTGATCAAGAAGCTCAGGAAGAGTGCGAAGGAGTGTCTGGTGGCGTCTTATCGGCCGGACTGAATAAGCCCTCAAGCCTTGTAGATATCCCCTCCGTAGAGGCGACACGTGCATAAACGACAGGCAAGAAAAAACCGCCCTTGTAGGCGGTTTTTTCTGTAAACCTCGGTTTGCGGCCGGGGTTTAGCATCTCACTGGATACACTGGCGCAGACCAAGAGTATTCGTCTTTACGTCACCAGGCAAGCCTTGAAACACCCATTCCAGAGAATGCGATTTTGAGCTCATTTGTTTAAATGACGGTATAGCAATCCGATTACTATTCGTCCGCTCGCATGCCAATGCAGCTTTTGAGGTCTGGCTGATCGACGTAACGGCTTCATGCCCTCTGACATGGGGTTGCTCCCGTGCCGGAATGATTTTTCAGGGGGATCACAACCGGCCGCCTCATTGGGTACATTGGCGTGTATTCCGAAGGCGTACGTGGTCCGGTAAGCACGCTGGAGGTTTGGCCCCCAACCGGAGGTCAAAATGTATGAAGCTTTTGCTGCGTACTCTGAGCCTCGTATGGAGGTCGTTCAAAGCGTTTCGCTTTTACGAGTTCCTGCGAGATCACTTCGATGACCTGATGTAAGGCCATTGCAGTGGAAAAACCGTCTCGGTTTCGGCTGAGACGGTTTTTTTCGAGAACTCTCGAGTGCTTTATCAACCTGACTGATCAGTTCCCATCAGCCGGATCCGTAGGCTGCGAACGATTTGCGCGCTAAGCTGCGGGTTCACTTCCTGTGCGGCGGAACCGAGCATGTCCGAGTTGATCCTCCATCATTACCCGACCTCTCCATTCGCCGAAAAGGCCCGGCTGCTGCTGGGTTTCAAGGGCTTGTCCTGGCGTTCGGTGCACATCTCGCCGGTAATGCCGAAACCGGACCTGACGGCCCTGACCGGTGGCTATCGCAAGACCCCGGTGCTGCAGATCGGTGCCGATATCTATTGCGATACCGCGCTGATCGCCCGCCGCCTCGAGCAGGAAAAGGCCCAGCCTTCGTTCTTCCCTGAAGGTCAGGAAATGATCGCCGCCAGTTTCGCTGCCTGGGCCGATTCTGTGGTGTTCCAGCACGCAGTGAGCCTGGTGTTTCAGCCGGAATCGGTGGCGGTGCGTTTCGGCAAGCTGCCGCCGGAAGCCATCAAGGCGTTCCTCGCCGATCGTGCCGGACTGTTCAGTGGCGGCAGCGCGACCAAAATTTCGGCCGAGCAAGCCAAACATCAGTGGCCGACCATCATGGCGCGCCTGGAGCAGCAGCTGCAGCGCGAGGAGGGTGACTTCCTGTTCGGTGAGCCGTCGATTGCCGACTTCGCCATGGCGCATCCGCTGTGGTTTCTCAAGGCTACGCACGTCACTGCGCCGCTGGTGGATGACTATCCGGCGGTGGCGGCGTGGCTTGGGCGGGTGCTGGGCTTCGGTCACGGTGCGGCCAGTGCGATGAGCTCCGAAGAGGCGCTGGAGATTGCGCGCGATTCGACGCCTGCGGCGTTGCCAGATGAGCAGTTTGTCGATCCGAACGGATTCGAAGCGGGCCAGCAAGTCGTGATCGCGGCCACTGACTACGGCGTTGATCCGGTTGCCGGAGAGTTGGTATTTGCAGGTCGTGAAGAGCTGATCCTGCGCCGTGAAGACGAACGTGGCGGCGTGGTGCATGTGCACTTCCCGCGGTTCGGTTTCCGGATCGAGAAACGCTGAAATGAACGAGGGAGCCGATTGGCTCCCTCGTTCATTTCAGTGCGGCGAGAATGTCGTCCGGAGCAAATCCGCGAATCAGCGTGCCATTGACGTCGATCAGCGGGATCCCGCGCCCGCCCAGCGCTTCGTAGGCCTTGCGCGCCTCGGCGTCCTTCTCGATGTCGAATTCCTTGAACGGAATGCCTTTCTGATCGAGAAAGCGTTTGGTCTGCTTGCAGTAGCCGCACCAGTCGGTGGTGTACAGCACCACTTTGGCGTTGGCGCGAACCTGCTCGGAGGCCATCTGCGACGGGTTGAACACCCGTTCGATCTTGCCCCAGTTCTGATAGACCACGACCACCAGCAGAACCAGCGCAACTTTCTTCAGCACATTGCCGAGCATCAGTTGCGGCGCTTCAGCTGATCGGTGAGCGAGGTTGGCAGGCCTTTGATGACCAGGGTGCCGGCTTCTTCGTCGTATTCGATTTTCGAGCCCAGCAGATGCGCTTCGAAGCTGATCGACAGGCCTTCAGCGCGGCCGGTGAAGCGGCGGAACTGGTTGAGCGTGCGCTTGTCTGCCGGGATTTCCGGCGACAGGCCGTAATCCTTGTTGCGGATGTGGTCGTAGAAGGCCTTCGGGCGTTCTTCGTCGATCAGCTCCGACAGTTCTTCCAGGCCCATTGGCTCGCCGAGCTTGGCCTGGCTGCTGGCGTAGTCGACCAGGGTCTTGGTCTTCTCGCGGGCGGAATCTTCCGGCAGGTCTTCGCTCTCGACGAAGTCGCTGAAGGCCTTGAGCAGCGTGCGGGTCTCGCCCGGCCCGTCGACGCCTTCCTGGCAGCCGATGAAGTCGCGGAAGTATTCCGAGACTTTCTTGCCGTTCTTGCCCTTGATAAACGAGATGTACTGTTTGGACTGCTTGTTGTTCTGCCACTCGGAGACGTTGATACGCGCCGCCAGGTGCAACTGGCCGAGGTCCAGGTGGCGCGACGGGGTCACGTCCAGTTGATCGGTCACTGCCACGCCTTCGCTGTGGTGCAGCAGGGCGATGGCCAGGTAATCGGTCATGCCTTGCTGGTAGTGGGCGAACAGCACGTGGCCGCCCACCGACAGGTTCGACTCTTCCATCAGCTTTTGCAGATGCTCGACCGCGACTTTGCTGAACGCGGTGAAGTCCTTGCCGCCCTCCATGTATTCCTTCAGCCAGCCGCTGAACGGGAATGCACCGGACTCCGGATGGAACAAGCCCCAGGCTTTGCCCTGTTTGGCGTTATAGCTCTCGTTGAGGTCGGCGAGCATGTTCTCGATGGCGGCGGACTCGGCCAGTTCAGAGTCACGGGCGTGCAGGACTGCGGGCGTGCCATCGGGTTTTTTGTCGATCAGGTGGACGATGCAATGACGGATCGGCATGGGCTTCTCGGCAAGTGAAAGGGAGGAGGGCGGGCTCCCCCGAAAAAGCGCTCAGTGTACCGCAACCACTGGTTTTGGCGCGGGCTGAAGGGCAATTCGTGGTCATGGGGCGGCGCTTATGCATTTATTTACCGATTTAGCGCAATAAACCTGACCATTTGGCTAGCTAGAGGCGGATATTTCCTTGTCTCTGTGCTAGTTTTGCCCGGTCTTACGCGTAGTCACTGCGTTAAGCGTGCATTCAGCATTTGTCAGGTCGAACCAAACCCTGATTTCGGCATCTATAACCCCGACTCGTCGTGGTTATCGCCGAGGGTGCCAGATCCAGAAGATCGGGCTCGATGGCTGACACTGCACTCTGCAATCCATATGAATTTGATAGGGAAGGAACACTACATGGCTCTTACTAAAGACCAACTGATCGCCGACATCGCTGAAGCTATCGACGCGCCGAAAACCACCGCGCGTAACGCTCTGGACCAACTGGGCCAAATCGTTGCTGATCAGCTGGAAAACGGCGGCGAAATCACCTTGCCAGGTATCGGCAAGCTGAAAGTGACCGAGCGTCCTGCCCGCACTGGCCGTAACCCATCGACTGGCGCTGCCATCGAAATCCCTGCCAAGAAAGTGATCAAGCTGGTTGTGGCCAAAGGCCTGACCGACGCTGTGAACAAGTAAGACGCAGCGATAAAAAAAACCGTGCGCCGGAGTGATCCGGGCACGGTTTTTTTGTGCCTGCCGATTGTGTTCGGCAGTAGTGGCGGCTGCTTGCGATCAAGCGCCGCCCCGGTTGAAACGTATTACTTGCGAACCCAGCGCTCACGACGCCAGATCTGCTGCTCGGACTTGGTCTGGAAGGTCCAGGCGACGAAGCGGCTCTGCTTCTGGCCCTGGGACATTTCCACTACCTGACTTTCCAGCGCGCCGGCTTTTTTCAGTGCTGTCTCGATGGCGGGCAGGTTCGAAGCTTTCGAGACCAGGGTGCTGAACCACAACACCTTGTGCGCAAGGGTCGCGCTTTCGGCGATCAGTTGCGTCACGAAACGCGCTTCGCCGCCCTCACACCACAGCTCGGCCGACTGACCGCCGAAGTTCAACACCGGCAGCTTGCGCTTCGGATCGGCCTTGCCCAGGGCTCGCCATTTGCGTTCGCTGCCCTTGGTGGCCTCTTCCATCGACGCGTGGAACGGCGGGTTGCACATGGTCAGGTCAAAGCGCTCGCCGGGCTCCAGCAGGTCGATCAGGATATGCTTGCGGTTCTCTTGCTGGCGCAGCTTGATGACTTTGCTCAGATCGTTGGACTGGACAATGGCCCTGGCGGCAGCCACGGCCGTCGGGTCGATTTCCGAGCCCAGGAAGTGCCAGCGGTATTCGCTGTTACCAATCAACGGGTACACGCAGTTGGCGCCCATGCCGATGTCCAGCACATTGACTATGGCACCGCGCGGCACCACGCCGTCGTTGTTGCTCGCCAGCAGGTCGGCCAGGAAGTGTATGTAGTCGGCACGGCCCGGCACCGGCGGGCAGAGGTAGTCGGCCGGGATATCCCAATGCTGGATGCCGTAGAACGACTTGAGCAACGCCCGGTTGAACACACGCACCGCATCGGGACTGGCGAAGTCGATGCTTTCCTTGCCGTACGGGTTGGTGATCACAAACTTCGCCAGTTCCGGCGTGGTCTTGATCAGCGCCGGGAAGTCGTAACGACCCTGATGGCGATTGCGCGGGTGCAGGCTGGCCTCTTTACGCGGCTCCACGGGTTTGGCCGGGGTGGCGGAGTCAGGCTTCTTGCGCGCAGGTTTCGGTGTACGTGGGGCGTTCATGGGCGTGGTCGATTCGGGTAGGGCTGAAGTGGCGGCTATTGTCCCACAGGGAGCCGAGTTGTTGGCCGGAAAAGTGCCGGGCACAAAAAAGGGAGGCCGTTGCGGGCCTCCCTTTTTCAGTGCGATTTGCCGTTACAGGCTGGCAATCCGCGCGTGCTGCTCGGCCAGTTTGCCCAGAGCCTGTTCGGCTTCGGCCAGTTTGGCGCGCTCCTTCTCGATGACTTCGGCCGGAGCCTTGTCAACGAAACCGGCGTTGGACAGCTTGCCGCCGACCCGCTGGACTTCGCCCTGCAGACGCAGGATTTCCTTGTCCAGACGCGCCAGTTCGGCGTTCTTGTCGATCAGGCCGGCCATCGGTACCAGCACTTCCATCTCGCCAACCAGCGCGGTGGCGGACAACGGTGCTTCTTCGCCGGCCGCCAGTACGGTGATCGATTCCAGACGCGCCAGCTTCTTCAGCAGCGCTTCGTTCTCGGTCAGGCGACGCTGGTCTTCAGCGGTGACGTTTTTCAGGTAGATCGGCAGCGGCTTGCCCGGGCCGATGTTCATTTCGCCACGGATGTTGCGGGTGCCGAGCATCAGGCCCTTGAGCCATTCGATGTCGTCTTCGGCCGCCGGATCGATGCGCTCTTCGTTGGCCACCGGCCAGGCTTGCAGCATGATCGTCTTGCCCTGAATGCCGGCCAGCGGCGCGATGCGCTGCCAGATTTCTTCAGTGATGAACGGCATGAACGGATGCGCCAGACGCAGCGCCACTTCCAGTACGCGAACCAGCGTGCGACGGGTGCCGCGCTGACGCTCGACCGGCGCGTTTTCGTCCCACAGCACAGGCTTGGACAATTCCAGGTACCAGTCGCAGTACTGGTTCCAGATGAACTCGTACAGCGCTTGCGCGGCGAGGTCGAAACGGAACTGATCCAGTTGACGGGTCACTTCGGCTTCGGTGCGTTGCAGCTGCGAGATGATCCAGCGGTCCGCCAGCGACAGCTCGTAGGCTTCGCCGTTCTGGCCGCAGTCTTCGCCCTTGTCCAGAACATAGCGCGCAGCGTTCCAGATCTTGTTGCAGAAGTTGCGATAGCCTTCGACGCGGCCCATGTCGAACTTGATGTCGCGACCGGTGGACGCCAGCGAGCAGAAGGTGAAGCGCAGGGCGTCGGTGCCGTAGCTGGCGATACCGTCGGCGAACTCGTCGCGGGTCTGCTTCTCGATCTTCTTCGCCAGTTTCGGCTGCATCAGACCGGAGGTGCGCTTCTGCACCAGGGTTTCGAGCTCGATGCCGTCGATGATGTCCAGCGGGTCCAGGACGTTGCCCTTGGACTTGGACATCTTCTGACCCTGGCCATCACGTACCAGACCGTGCACGTAAACGGTCTTGAACGGAACCTGCGGCGTACCGTCCTCGTTCTTGATCAGGTGCATGGTCAGCATGATCATCCGGGCAACCCAGAAGAAAATGATGTCGAAGCCCGTCACCAGTACGTCGGTGGAGTGGAATTTCTTCAGGAATTCGGTCTTTTCCGGCCAGCCCAGGGTGGAGAAGGTCCACAGGCCCGAACTGAACCAAGTGTCGAGAACGTCATTGTCCTGTTGCAGCGCAACGTCCGGGCCGAGGTTGTGCTTGGCGCGCACTTCGGCTTCGTCGCGACCGACGTAGACCTTGCCCGACTCGTCGTACCAGGCCGGAATCCGGTGGCCCCACCACAGCTGACGGCTGATGCACCAGTCCTGGATGTCGCGCATCCACGAGAAGTACATGTTTTCGTACTGCTTCGGCACGAACTGGATGCGACCGTCTTCAACGGCGGCAATCGCAGGCTCGGCCAGCGGTTTGGTGGACACGTACCACTGGTCGGTCAGCCACGGTTCGATGACGGTGCCGGAGCGGTCGCCTTTCGGCACTTTCAGGCCGTGATCGTCGACGCTGACCAGCAGGCCGGCGGCGTCGAACGCGGCCACGATCTGCTTGCGCGCTTCGAAACGCTCGAGACCGGCGTACTCGGCCGGAATCTTGCCGTCGATACTGTCGTTCAGCGTGCCGTCGAGGTTGAACACCTGGGCCGCAGGCAGCACGTTGGCGTTCTTGTCGAAGATGTTCAGCAGCGGCAGGTTGTGACGCTTGCCGACTTCGTAGTCGTTGAAATCGTGGGCCGGGGTGATTTTCACGCAGCCGGTGCCGAATTCAGGATCGCAGTAATCGTCGGCGATGATCGGGATGCGGCGGCCGACCAGCGGCAGCTCGACAAACTTGCCGATCAGGGCTTTGTAGCGCTCGTCGTTCGGGTTCACCGCGACGGCGGAGTCGCCGAGCATGGTTTCCGGACGGGTGGTCGCGACGATCAGGAAATCGTTGCCTTCAGCGGTTTTCGCGCCGTCGGCCAGCGGGTACTTCAGGTTCCACAGGAAACCTTTCTCGTCGTGGTTTTCCACTTCGAGGTCGGAAATCGCCGTGTGCAGCTTGGTGTCCCAGTTGACCAGACGCTTGCCGCGATAGATCAGGCCGTCTTCGTGCAGGCGCACGAACGCTTCTTTAACGGCT
This sequence comes from Pseudomonas sp. 91RF, assembly GCF_003576265.1. Classification (NCBI taxonomy): domain Bacteria; kingdom Pseudomonadati; phylum Pseudomonadota; class Gammaproteobacteria; order Pseudomonadales; family Pseudomonadaceae; genus Pseudomonas; species Pseudomonas sp. 91RF. Next base: position 537 of record NZ_QWFC01000052.1, on the reverse strand, counting down.
TCCGAGAGGCCGTCGTCCATGGTGAAGCGCTCGCGGCTCCAGTCCACGGACGAGCCGAGGCGGCGGATCTGACGGCTGATGTTGCCGCCGGACTGATCCTTCCATTCCCAGACTTTCTCGAGGAATTTTTCCCGGCCCAGATCGTGGCGGTTCTGGCCCTGGGCTTCGAGTTGACGCTCCACCAGCATCTGCGTGGCGATACCGGCGTGGTCGGTGCCCGGCTGCCACAGGGTGTTGCGACCCTGCATGCGGCGGAAACGGATCAGGGCGTCCATGATCGCGTTGTTGAAACCGTGACCCATGTGCAGGCTGCCGGTGACGTTCGGCGGCGGGATCATGATGGTGTAGGAGTCGCCCGCGCCTTGCGGGGCGAAGTAGTTCTCGGACTCCCAGGTGTTGTACCAGGAAGTTTCAATGGCGTGCGGCTGGTAGGTCTTATCCATGCGCGGCGGGACCCTATTGGCATTTATTCAGGAAAAGCCGGGAAGTATAGCGGGGCATGGGGCGCAGGGCGAGCGCTGTCTCTTATACACATCT
>NZ_QWFC01000050.1:0-55656 GCF_003576265.1 Pseudomonas sp. 91RF | reverse complement strand
TCCTCCACGCCCAGCGCGACTGGGACGAGAACATCGAACACGACCAGAAAATCCGCGTCGGCAACGAACGCCACGACGTCGTGGAAAAAAACAGCTACACGGAATTCAAGGCCGAAGAACACCACACCGTCTACGAAGACCGCAAAGTCGAAGCCCGCGCCAACGACCACCTGACCGTGGGCGTGAACCAGCACATCAAGATCGGCACCGGGCAATTCATCGACGCCGGCCAGGAAATTCACCTGAGCAGCGGGATGAAGGTGGTGCTGGAAGCTGGCGCTGAACTGACGCTGGTCGGCGGTGGCAGCTTCATCAAGATCGATGGCGGCGGCGTGACCATGAGCGGGCCGGCGATCAACATCAACTCGGGGGGTGGACCGGGGAGCGGCACCGGTGCGGCGCCGTTGATGCCGGGTGTGCTGAAACAGGCGGATGCCGATAAGGCGGGTGCTGTGCTGACGCCGGCGCAGATCAACACGCTCAAGCGTAATGCGCCGTTTTGTGAAGAGTGTGAGAAGTGTAAGGCGGGGGCATGCGCGATCTGACTGTCGAGAGATTCGCATGGACAAACCGCGCATCCGACTACGAAAAAAAGAGAAACAACTGTGACTCGCTTCGCGGTGATATTCCCGAGCAAGACCCGGCCGACCCTGACAACATTCAGCGGCTCGCCAGCGAAGCGAACACATACTGCAAAGGCACAGATCAGCAACTGAAGCAGTTGAAAGAAAAATACGCAGAAAACGAAAGCGTGCTGAAAAGGCTTTCGGGTTACGAAGAAAACATTGAAGCGGACATGAGCCAATAGGCTCACCCATCAAGGACGGTTGTTGTGGCATCTGAAAAAATCACTCCCCAGGCCTGGCTCTCCGCGCACCCGCTCAAGGCGAACGAACGTCTGTATCTGATCGTCAGTGCTGCCAGCGATGCCGAAGCGCTGAAGACCCTGTATCAGAGCGAACCGTCCGTCCAGGCCATCCCCGTCTGGGGCGGAACGCCCTATTCCACCTGGCAACCGGTGATGCCTTACGTCGCCGAACTCAAGGCCAACTCGGCCTTCCTGCCCTGGATCACCGAAACCGACGCCCTCGACTGGGGCTGGCTGGCCGTCTCCCGTTCAGAACCCAACGAAGTCTTCGAACACCTGCGCAGCCTGACCCAGGTGAAGATGCCGGACGGGACCGAAGTGTTTTTCCGGTTCTGGGATGGGCGGCATATCTATCCGATTCTTGAAGGGTTGGGTGAGAGTGCCGGGGAGGTGCTGCCGGTGTTTGAGCGGTATCTGATCAATGGGCGGAGCCTGGAAGTCGGGCCGAGGGTGGTGCCGAAGGCGAGGGATTGGCCGTGGTGGGAGGTGCCGAAGAAGTTGCTGGATCAGTTGGCGAAAGAGGATCACACGACGCTGGTCGGCAACTTGATGCAATGGCTCGAAGAAGCACGCCCGGATCTCTACAGCGCATGGCCCGAGAACAACCTGAAACTGAAAATCACCCGTTTCGTGCGTCGCCCGGATGCTCCGGACAACCTTAAAGAAGCACTGTTAAACCACCTGATTCTGGAGCAAGGCTGATGGATCGCGTTGCCTTTGTTGACAACCAACTGAACACCTTCAAGGACAGTTTGAAGCTGTATCAGGAACAGACCAAAACCTGGTACGCGAGAGCCGCCGACAAGGCCAGTCGGGCAGCCGACCTGCCTTCCCTTTTGGGCATGGAGCGAGTGATCAAGGTTGGCAACACCAGTAAGTCGGTGAGCATGACCGACGGCGACTTCTCTTCGAACGTGGCTCAATGCCCGTTGAAGGGACCGCTGCTGATCGAAAGTAAATTCGAATCGGTTTATGACATTCCCATCGGCGATATCGAAGTCGAGATCGTCGCAGTGGAAGGTGGTGCAGTCAGCAAGGTCAAACTCGATCAGCAAGGCAAGGCCAGCTGGACCGGCGGAGTACCCGGCAAGTTCTACAAAATCCGTGTTCACAACGAAGTGACGCCTGCGCAGATCGACGCTCTGTTCAGCTCCTATAGCGGCGTAACAGCAGACCTTGAAGGTTTCCTGCGCAAGGAGTGGGCCGGGTTCAAGCCGCAATGGTCGAATCTGTCGGCCTCGGGCACAGCGATGGCGATCGGCAACGGCATTCTTGAAGGTGGCTGGGAGGCCATCAAAGGCGTGTGGGATGGCATCAGTCTGGTGCTCGACATTCTGCAAGACCCCAAGAAGTTTGCAAAAGATCTCGGTGCCGGCGTCCAGGACCTGATCAAAGTCGCCGAAAGCTCGCCAGACATCATGAAAAAAGCCATGTTGCTGGCCAGCGACGAAGCCGCTTTGTTCCTGCTGGTACGCAGTGCCGTAATCTGGTTAGCAGGCTTGCCGCCAATGAAAATGGCCGGCGACGTTGCGAAGATGACCACGGCCATTGTCGTCGGCATCGCGATCGATATCGTGATTGGCGTGGTACTGACCATTGCGGCTGAAGGCACAGGGGTTATCTACCTCGCCGCACGACTGAAGAAGTACGGTGAGCTTGTCATCAATGCTGTCACCAGCTTCGTGAAGTCGCTGTTCAATATCATCAATGGCTTTATGGAGTATGTCGCGAAGTACACCGCTGTTGCGGCACGCGGGGTGACAGCCAAGGTGAGGAACGGCGTCTCTCAGCTGCGCTTCGACGGGAAAAAGAACGCAAAACTGGGTAAAGGCAAAGTCGGTGACGACGCTTCCAAACAGGCAAAGTCGCCCGCAGAAAAAAGTGCCGAGCCTGCCTCGGAAACCTGCACCAACGGATGCCCGGTATCGATGGTCACCGGCGAAGAGCTGCTGACGCTGACAGATGGCCAACTTGATGGCTTGCTGCCGTTTGAATGGACGCGCCTGTACAGAACCAGCGCCGTGGAAATCGACTGTGGCCTGGGCTACGGCTGGAGTCACGCCCTTGCCCACCGCATCGAAATCGTGGGCGATGAGGTCATCTGGACCGACCACGAAAACCGCTCCACACCGTTCCCGCTTCCAAGCGAGCAACGCCCGGCGATCACCAACAGCCTCTCGCGTGCAGCCATTTTCCTCGGCGATGACCCGTCCGAACTGGTACTAGCCCAAGCAGGTAAACGCCCATCGTTCTACCACTTCCGCTTCAACAGCAAAGGCGCAACCCTGATCGCCATCAGCGACAGCTATGGAAATCGCCTGCACGTCACACGGGACATCCACGGGCGCATCAAACGCCTCGACAACGGCGCAGGTCGTGCCCTGCTTTTACGCTACGACCGCAAACACATTGTGGCTGTGGACTATCAGCAGTTTCTTCCGGCGGACAATCTTGAGGATGCCTGGAACACCGTCCAGACGCTGATCACCTACACCTATGACACGCAACACCGGTTGATTGAAGCAAAGAACGCCGCCGGGGAAGCCGAGCGTTATCGCTACAACGATCAACACGTGATTCTGGAGCGGCAACTGGCCGGCGGCGCGAGCTTCTTCTGGGAGTGGGAGAACGAAGGCAAACTGGCTCGATGCATCCACCACTGGGCAAACTTCTCGCAGATGGACGCGCGCTACGCCTGGGATGACAAAGGCAGCGTGACCGTTACCAACGCCGATGGCAGCGAAGAGGTTTACACCCACGACGATCAGGCGCGATTGATCAGCAAGATCGATCCGGATGGTGCCGAGCACCTCAAGGCCTATAACGACAAAGGCCAATTGGTCGCAGAAAAAGATCCGCTCGGCGCCGTAATTGAATACCGGTATGACGATGATGGATTGATGACCGCTGTCATCCCTCCTGAAGATGAAGCCACCACGTACGAATACAGCAACGGATTCGTCAGCGATGTTCACCGTGGCAAAGCCAGCTGGAAGTATCAACGCAACAGACAGGGTGATGTCACTCAGCAAATCGACCCGGATGGAAATTCGACGTTCTACAGCTACGACCGTCAAGGACGTCTGCTGGAGATCCGTCACCCGGATGGCAGCCGCCACCAACTGGGCTGGAACAACCTCGGTCAATTGCTTGAGGAACGCCTGCCCGATGGTGGTCAACGCAAATACCGCTACGATGCGTTGGGCCAGCAGATTACTCGGCAAGAGGAATCTGGTGCCATCACCCAATATCAGTGGGATACCGCCAACCGCCTCGCACAAATTATCTTGCCGGGCGGCGCAACGCGCGCGTTCACCTACAACGCCTACGGCAATGTCACCGCCGAACGCGACGAACTCGGCCGCGTCACCCGTTACGAATACGCCGATAAACTGCACCTTGTCAGCCGTCGCATCAACCCGGATGGCAGCCAGCTGCGTTACCGCTACGACAACTCGCGCCTGTTGCTGACCGAGATCGAAAACGAGCGCGGCGAGCATTACCACCTCGACTACTTCCCGAATGGCCTGATCCAGCAGGAAACCGGCTTCGACGGTCGTCGCACCGCATACGAATACGACCTCAACGGCCAATTGCTGAAGAAAACCGAATTCGGTGAAGACGGTAGCGAGTTGGTAACTGAGTACCAACGCGACACCGCAGGCCGGTTGCTGGTGAAGACCCTTCCCGACGGCGAAGAAATCCACTACAGCTACGACGCCCTCGGCCGCCTGGTCAACGTCGACGACGGACACTGGCCACTCGCCTACGAATACGACCTGCAAGATCGCCTCGTCACCGAACACCAGGGCTGGGGCACCTTGCGTTATGAGTACGACAGCGTTGGCCAGCTCAAGCACTGTCGCTTGCCCGATGGCAGCAAACTCGACTACCGCCACCAACCCGGCGGTACGCTCAGCGGCATCGACCTCAACGGTTCGCGCCTGACCTCTCACCAGTTCAGCGGTGGTCGCGAACAGCAACGGCAGCAAGGCCTGTTGCTCAGCCAGTATCAATATGACGAACAGGGTCGCTTGCAGGCCCATAGCGTCAGCCAGCGCGACAAAAACCTGTTCCAGCGCCGCTACAACTACGACGCAAACGGCAACCTCGCCGGTATCGACGACAGCCGCAAGGGCAACCGCAGCTACCACTACGACCCGCTCGATCGATTGATCAGCGTGCGTGGCGCGACACCGGAAAGCTTCGCCCACGACCCGGCCGGCAACCTGCTCGGCCAGAACAACGAAGGCACAGCCAACCTCGCCAACGTCAAAGGCAACCGCCTGATGATGCAGGGTGATCGCCATTACGACTACGACGCCTTTGGCAACCTGATTCGCGAGCGCCGTGGCGCCGGACAAAAACTCGTCACCGAATACCGTTACGACTGCCAGCATCGTCTGGTCGGTGTCAGCCTACCGGGCGGTAGCGCCGCGTCCTACAAATACGACGCCTTCGGTCGCCGCATCGAAAAAACCGTCGACGGCCAAACCACCGAATTCTTGTGGCAAGGTGAACGCCTGATCGCCGAAAGCGCGGACAACCGTTATCGCACCTACATCTACGAACCCGGCAGCTTCCGCCCGCTGGCCATGCTCGACGGCGAAGGCCCGCGCAAGGCAACGCCGTTTTACTACCAACTCGATCATCTGGGCACACCGCAGGAACTCACTGACTACAGTGGCGAGATCATGTGGTCCGCGAAGTACCGCGCCTACGGTAACCTCGCAGCGCTCGACGTCAGTGAAATCGATAACCCGTTGCGATTCCAGGGTCAGTATTTCGATGCCGAGACAGGGTTACATTACAACCGGCACCGCTACTACAATCCGGGTACTGGGCGTTTTCTGACTCCGGATCCGATCAAGCTTGCGGGTGGGTTGAATAACTACCAGTACGTGCCTAATCCTACGGGGTGGGTGGACCCTTTAGGTCTGACCACAACACAAGCCCAGTGCCCAGGAAAAAAGAAAGTACCCGTAAACCATAAGCCAAGCGGAGATTTGGACTGGAATGGTGTAGATAAAAAAGGGCTCAGTCGAGCAGACCATGTGAGGAGGCATGGTGCTGATGACCCTACTCGACAAGTTCCTCATGGGGTATTCAACGAGGAACCAATATCAGCGACAGAAAATGCGTGGGCGATTGCAAAACGTGACGGCATAACCCCTTACGTAGAACAACCAGGGAATGGTAATTGGATCTACGATGTCCCTTATCCAAATGCGGGATTCAAAGGTGGCATGCCAGGAGCCGCAGATGGCCACCCGGTTCTGAACTCAATTAGAATCGTGGTTAAGGCTAATACAAACAATGTAGTCACCGCGTTTCCAATGTGAGGCTTGTATGGAAAAAATTTTTTACGCCGCAGATGCATATGTAAGTACATACGCACAAGGTGCCGACCTTCTCATTATAAAATCAGCAAACGGCACCTTATATGGCGCCTCCTTTGAATTTGACATATGTACAAAGGACATCGAAAAAGTTGCCATAAAAAAGGGTGAAATCTTTAATGAAGCCGACAAAAAATTTGAAGAAGCAGAATGGATGGAATTCACCGACGATATTGGAACCACTCCAGCCAGCTGGTTGGACATTATGGATTCAGGCCTATCCAACTTCATCTCCGGCTATCAACTTGAAAGCGAAATGACAATTCACAAATTCAAAACCTAAGCGAAAGAAGGGGACAGATTTATTATTCGCGGAAGAAAATAAATCCCCCCCTTCTCACGTTCGAGGAAAAAATGACAGCGCAAAAACATATCCCACGAAGTGTATAGCATAGGCTTGACGGGATAAGCTACGACAACATCGCGCAAGAGCTAGAATCCGAAGAACTGTCAATAAGAAAATGGATTTCAGTGCATGCCATTTACAAGTATTCCTTCACCAACGACCCAAACCAATATTACGATTTCATCCACCAATCAAAAAGCTCCCGATACGCGGCTGTAATATTTACAATCCCTACCAAAAAACGGGGACAAACTTATTTTTCGTTACACCAGTAACACTAAACATCAACCCGGGTTTAACCACCACAAAGGACTGTCTTTTGATACATCTAACACGCCTCCTAACCCTATTTCTCGCACTGATTTTTTCAGTTCACGCAACTGCCCTATCTCTACGCTCAGAGCACCGTTCCGACGGTACAGTTGCTTTATTACTGACAAATGATCCCTCTTCGCCAAGCCTCCCGAAACTCAACGATGATCCGGCGATCCGTTCCGCATTGGTTGATTTCCTCGGTTATGCAACAGGCAGCTATACAAACGACAACACAATGATCGTGCAACAGGTTCTCGAATCGCTGGATTCAGAACTTTCATCTTTTGACGAAGGAGTTCCTGCCGGAAAAACCATGATCACGGCGATGAACGACGGGAACAACGGCCTCGAGCGGGCTGCATTGCTGCTGGATGAAAAGGGTCAGCTGGTTGCGGTCGGACTGGTAAACGGACACTGCACAGTAAAATCCCGAGAAGAAGCGTTGACCTGCAATGATCTGCCGGACACGGTGTTGACTATTTTCCAGCCCAAAGGCTCGAAAAAAGATGATGCCGCTTCTCTTGTAACCTGGAGCAAACAGTTACCGCCCATGCTGGCCATCCGCGCCGAAAGTGATGACCCGGAAACACGGGCCACTGCGCAGAAAATTGCGGCTGTCGAATATGTTTCTACAGATCCGGAAAAAGGGGCGTGGACCACCTCGCAACTTCCCGCCGACTTCCCCAAACCCATGCTCTCGATGCTTCCTCAACGGGCTCACTTGATCGGAGCCGGAGCACATGGCGAATTCACGACACCCGGCATGGAAGGCACGCCCATGGAGGGGGACTGGGATGAGATGGCTGGCCGGCCTCAACATGAGTTCGAGGTGATCCTGCGTACCTATACCGACTACGCAAGCGTACTGGACTTCTACAAGCTGCAAGCCAAAGACGCCGAGATCAGCGGCAACGACAAAAAAGCACTGGTCGAAGGTTATATCGGTGGCGCGACCTACAAAGTGGAAATACGCAACAAGGAAAAAGAAGGCACCGTAATAACACTCTCAGCCTGGAAACAGGAAGTCTGATGACTAACAAGGGGCGACCCCTGTCGCCCCTTGTCGCTTACCACTTCAAAGGCTGTTTAACGCCTCCTCTGCCCCTGGAGCCGAGCGTTCAACTGCCTTGAGTATCCAGAATTTCGCCTTGGCTTTGCTCTTGGTCAAACCACCTCTGCCTTGTGCGTACATGTTTCCCAACGCCAATTGGGCCTTGCCATATCCAGCATCGGCCGCCTTGCGATAGAGACTGGCAGCCTCGCGTTCATTGCGCTTCGCTCCACGGCCCTGTTCGAACATCCGAGCCATTTCATACTGGGCGTATTCATTTCCCTGAGCCGCCGACTTGCCAAACCAATCGAAGGCACTGGCTTCATCCTTTTCGACACCACGTCCTTCAGCCAGGACTTCTGCAAAATCAAACTGTCCGGAAGCATTCCCCGTCTCGGCGAACTTACGGAACCATTTGGCTGCGGCTACATCATCCTGTGGACCCCCATCTCCTTTCTGGTAAATCATCGCCAATAGCATATAGGCATTGGGATAACCGCCCTCTGCGGACTGGTGGTAGTAGGCCAGAGCCTTGTCTATATCCTTGAGATTTTTTATCGAGCGACCACCACGATGGTAAATCTGCGCCAGTTGGAATTGCGCTTTCGCATTGCCCTGCTCAGCTGCTTTCAGACTCCAGTAAACCCCAGCGTCCTCACCTTCTACGCTCCAGTCTGAACTCAGTTCGTGGGCAAGTTCGGTTTGTGCCTCGGCATTACCTTGTTCTGCGGGTTTGCGAAACCACTCCTCAGGCATGCCAGGTGAAAATTGTTCCACCACACCGCAAAGATCCTCCTGAATGGCTTTGCCAAATTCCAGTTGTGCTTGCAGGTCGCCCTTTACCGCGTCCTCATGCAAGCGCTCCGAGTTAGGCGAACAAACCCCGCCCTTCATCGCGTCGTACAATGCTCGCGGCGGCTGTGCCCACGTGTTGCCAGCGTTGAACAGAATAAAAAACGCCACGCTGGCAGGGATAAACGTCTTGAAACTACGGTTCATTGAAACGTCCTTGTGAATCGATCAAAGTAAAAACAACTACAAACAATAGATTTACGTCACCTCAAAAGCCTCCTCTTCAACCTCATACTTAACCACCACCCGATTCCCATACAACTTCTCCCTCTCCACCAACGCCCCCACCTGCCCCTTCTCCCTCACCTCCCGCCAAATCTCATTCTCCCGAAACACCCTTCCCCCCTCCCGCACAAACCGGTGCCCCAACTCAAACACGTGATACCGATACTCCCGTTCCCGATCACACAACAACTCCCCCTCCAGTTGCGTCTCCCCCACCTTCAGCTTCAGCTGAAAGCTCCGATCCGTCGGGTTGTGCAGCACCAGGTCGATGTAGTTGTAGAAGATCGCCGCGCCGGAGCCGAACGGCAGGACGCGGCCGTCGTCCGGGAAAGGGTCGAAGCTGTGGTTGGCGCGTTCGATGACGACCAGGGGTGAGTGAATGGCCATCCAGTGGATGAGGTTGCTGAGTTGGCAGATGCCGCCGCCGATGCCGGTGCGGGCCTGGCCGAAGGACAGTTCCATGCCTTCGACGTAGCCGCGTTGGCGGGTCGGGCGGCCGACGAGGCGGCAGAAGGAGAAGTATTCGCCGGGGGCGATGGTGACGCCGTCGATGGCGGCGACGGCGAGTTTGAGGTTGATGACTTTGTTGTGTTGCAGCGCCGGGTCGGAGTCGCCGAGTTTGCGGATCAGTTTGGAGGTGTGTTTGAGGTAGCGATACGGCAAGCGCTCAGGCGTCGCGGCGGGCCGTGCGTAGCGTTTGCTCGAGCAGTGCCAGGCGATGTGGCGGAACAGTCTTTTTTGCCACACGCGCAGCCAGTAGAGGGCCGGGTGGTAGAGGGAAAGTGGTTTCATCCGTGGCGAACGGCGCGGGCCGTTGTCTTCCTTGATCTGAAAAGGGCGGCGCATCTTACCGTGGAATATCGCCGTGTGCGCTGCTCGCGCAGGCGTCGCAAGCCGTTACAAGTCGGCCGACGCCGAGCGTTTCGAAATTAAGTTTGAACTAAGGTTGCGTCCCTACCATCCGGGCCACGAAGCAGCGAGTGCGAGCGTTGATTGCCGCACACAAAGCCATTCATTTCGATGTGAGCCCAGTCCATGAGAGAGTTTGATTTCCCCTCGGCACAACAGCCCGCGTTCAGTCTTGTATTGGTCAATTACAAAACCCCGGAAATAACCCGGATGTGCCTGGAGTTTCTCCAGGAATACGTCAAGGAACAGCAAATTCCGGTGTGGGTGGTGGACAACGATTCTGCCGACGAAAGCCTGGCTTACTTGCGCTCCCTGGACTGGATCAACTTGATCGAGCGCCCTTCCCCTTGCAAAGAAGCCGGGCATATTGCTCACGGCAAGGCACTCGATCTGGCACTTGAAAAGGTTGAAACCGATTACCTGTTTTTACTGCACACCGATACTTTCGTATTCGACAGCACTGTCTTTTCAATAATGATGAAAGAGTGCATGCAATCTTTGGATACAGCAGCCGTCGGTTGTGTCGAACAGCTTGACCGGGGTGTTTTAAGAGACACCTGGCGCTTGTCTTCGCGTTACTTCAAACACTATTTCCGGCGAGCAAAACTGCAATTGGGCCTGCGTTCCCGGGAGCCAAAACCCTACCGGGAAACCCACCTGAAGAGCTTCTGCACCTTGTGGAATGCCCGGTTGATCAAGGCTCATGGTCTGCATTTTTCGATGGATGACCGGGTCCCGGGATACACGCTGCAGGATCGATTAAGCAGCCTTGGTTACGGCATCAGATTTCTTTCGCCGCGGACGATCTTCCGCTACCTGGACCACATCCAGGCCGGCACCGTGGCGGCTGCCGGTGGCTACGCGAAAACCCACCGCCGCACCACCATGTACCAGCAAACACTCAAGCGTATTCAGATGCAGCAAGGCATGCGGCCTGCCAAATCCTGAGAACAATAAAAAAGGGCGACTTCACAGTCGCCCTTTTTTATCCGAATTCTTTAGTCCTCTCTCCGGAGGAGGTGTCCGCCCAGTGTAATGGCCTGGCAATCCATGCACCGGTAAAGAGCCCTGACACTGGGCGAACGGGAAGGATTTTAATGGAAGTTGGCGGATATGTCGTGCTAATTGAGGATGAAATTTATGTACTAAAACGTTAACGGATATTGATCACCGATATTTCCCGAGAAACTTTCAGAATTATCGGATCCGTTCACTTTATATGACTGTTCTCATACCACTACTTGTACAAGAACAGTCACGCTGTAGAGTTAATACTCAGCTTTCATGTTCACTGGTCACTTTTAATACATCGGTGTAAGTGACCACGACACTCTGCCCGATTTTCAGATCTTTCAGCTTGGCTTGGATTTCAGGCTTTTCGACATTGAGGGTTTTCGACTGGCCCGAAGGGTTTTCCAGGGTGACCTGGTTTTTCTTCAAATCAATTCTGGTGATTTTCAGTTGTACCTGAATCTGGCGGAATGCTTCACCGCCAGGGTTGCTGCTGCCCACGGCGTTGCGCAGCTCGCCGGTACGCTCGGTGGAGCCAGGCAGACCTTTATCCACGTCGGTGTCCAGGAAAGCCGCCACGGAACGGGTGACTTGAATGTCGACCTTGTCGCCAACCTTCAGGTTGGCGAGGTTTTTCGCCTTGTCGCTGAGCTGAACATGCACCTGGCGACCTTCTTCGCCTTCAAGGACAACCTGATGATTGGCCGGATCAACCGCCAGGACTTTGGTGGTGACCTGATCCTTCTCGACAGTCGCCGACAAAGGTATATCGGCCGCGAACGCCGTGGAGGCGGACAGGACAGTGGCGAGGGCAATGGCGTGCGACAGTGATTGAAGCTTCATAAGCGGTACGTTCCCTGTGATGGATGGCAGCACACGGCGCATTCGGCGCCGTGCGTGCCAAGGAGCATAGACGCTGATCCGCCGTCGCTCTTGGCACAGGGTGAATCAGTACCCGGTCATCTCCAGATAACCGCGCCCGCCCTGACTGCCGCTCAACCGCACCGGCCCTTCCCAGTACGGAATACGCAACCCCATCCAGGCGCTTGGATTGATTGCATCGAGGGTGATCTGCAGGTTCTTTTCCGGAATCCCGATCGACCAGCGCACTGGCATCGAACGACCCGCAACCTTCGCGGTTTCCTGCGGCGTCAGTTTGATCTGGTCAGAGTGCAGCGTTTCAGTCTGGCCATCAGCGCCAATCCAGGTGCCGGTGAGGTACGGCGCGCCCTCCTTTTGGCGCATGCGGTAAAGCATGACGTGCGCGCCGTCATCAAGGTGCAGGGAGAACCAGTCCCATCCCGTCTGGTTGGCGGTCAGCGGTTGGCTGCTCCATTCGCGGTCGAGCCAGGCCGGGCCGTTGACGGTGTAGGTCTTGCCGTCGATTTGCAGGGTGCCGCTGGCCTGGAAAAACGGCTGGCTGTAGTAATACGACGCCTGGCCCTGTTCGGATTTCTGACTGAAACCGTGATCACCTTGCAGCACCAGCGGACGGCTGGACGTCAGCCGCAGTTGGTAGCTGAAGTTTTTGTCCTTCGCGCTGAGCTGCATGTCGCCCAACGGATCGCTCGCCTGACTGACGAAGCGCCAGTCGTCGATCCACGCCTCGAACGGCACCGCACTCACTCCCGCCTGCCCGACGCCGCCACGGGCATACCGCTCGGCGGCGTGATGGACGCTGGCCGAGGTCACCGCCGCATGACCGAGCCAGATCGTTTGATTGGCCCAGCCCGTTTGCTCCGGCGAAGCATTCAACGCGCTGCGAAACAACGTCCACTGCACGCCAAAGTCATTGCCCTGGGCATCCTTGAGGTTGGCGGTCACGTACCACCACTCGATACGAAAACCGTCGTGGGCGCCGTGATCCGCCGGAAAGCTGAACACCCGCCCCGGCACCACCGGCGTAAAGGCCTGCGCCTGAGCGCCCATCCCGGCGAAGCCTTTCTGCTCCGGCGCCGGTTTGTCGCAGCCACTGAGCAACAGCGCCAGGCACACCACGGCGAAGTTAATCCTCATGGGCAAACGTCCTCAACAAGTCCGCCGGTTGCGTGCGGTACAGCGAATACAGCGGCCACGCCGAGGCCAGTAGCGTCGCCAGCAGCGCCAGCCCGGTCAGTTGCAGCAACTGCAACGGAAACACCCGCAACGGCAGGCGCCAGCCAAAGGCCTGCACATTGATCACCGCATCCAGACACCACGCCAGCCCGATGCCCAACGGCAACGCCAGCACCAGGGTCAGCACCGCCAGCAACCAGGTCTGGCCAAGGTTGAGCAGCATCAGTTGCCGCCGCGTCACACCCAAGGCCCACAACGGCGCCAATTGGCCGAGGCGGCTCTGGCTCTGGGTCAGCAGACTGATGAACAACGCCACACCGGCGACCGCCAGCGTCAGGCTGTTGAGCGCAGCCGTCGCGGCAAAGGTCCGCTCAAAAACCTGCACCGACCAGCCCTTGAGCCGCGCCTGATCGACGATGCGGCTGTCGTCGAGCTGGAAGCGTGCCTGCAAGGCGCTGAGCAATGCCGGAATCTTTTCCGGCTCGATCCGCAGGTTGAAGCGATTCGGCGTCAACTGCGGCCAACTGCGCAGCAAATGATTGCTGTTGACCAGCACATGACCCTTGGGATTGCCGTAGTCGGCGTAGATCCCGACGATGCGCGGCGACCATGACAGACCCGGCGTGGGAATCGTCAGGTGATCCCCCGGCCGCACCTTGAGCCGGCGCGCGAGTTGCTCGCTGAGCATCACCGCATCATCCGTGGCCAGCAAAGCCCAAGGATCGTTGCCCCGGGCTTCGAGCAGCGGCCAGTGCTGACGATAGTGCGGATGGTCGATGATGCCGAACACCTCGGTCGGCCAGCCTTGCAGCGTCACCGAAACCTGCCAGTTGGGCAGGATCGCCGTGACACTCGGCTGTTGCTTGAGCCAGCTGTACAGCTCGCGGGCCTGAGCCGGATTGTTCGGGTTCAGATAGAGCTCGGCAGTGAGCCGTTGTTCGAGCCAGTCGTTGAAGGTCTGGCGGAAACCGGCGGTCATGCTGCCAGCGCCGATGTTGGCTGCCATCGCCAGCAACAGCGCCATCAACGCCAGACTCAGTGCCGGCAATTGCTGTCGGCAGTCGGCGAGAAACCACTGCCCCAGCACCGAACGACGGCGCCCGAGCAAACCGTTCAACAGCGCACTGAGCACCACCGGCAGCGCCAGCGCGGCGCCGAGCAACAACCCGGCCATCAACACAAATCCGCTGGCGAGACTGTCGCCCAACACCAACGCGATCAACGCAATCGCCGCAAACACTCCGGCCACCCAGCCCTGCCGACGCAACCAACGTGCATGCTGTTCATGCCAGGCCTGCGGATCGGCCACCGCCAGCAACGGCAGCCGCGCCGCTCGCAGCAGACTGTTGGCCCCGGCCAGCAACGCGCCGAGCAGGCTCAAACCGATACCGCTGAACCACCACCAGGGACTCAGGCGCAACTGCCCCGCCACTTCCGCGCCATACAACCCGCGCAGGCTGGCGGCGACATCCGGCAGCAGCACACTGGCCAGCCAGTAGCCGCTGACGACGCCAAACAGTCCGCCGATCAACGCCAACGCACCGAGTTCGACGATCAGGCAAGCGATCAGCATTCGCGCACTGACACCGCAGGCACGCAACGTGCGCAGCAGCCCGCGACGCTGCTCCAGCGCCAGACCGATGGCGGCATGCACGATGAACAGGCCGACGACAAACGAGAGAAAACCAAGGGCATCGAGGTTGAGGTGAAAGCTTTCGGTCAGCCGCGACAGATTGTTTTCTTCGCCGCTGCTCTTTAACTGCAACTGGCCTTTGAACGCGGCCGGTACGTCGGCATGAAAATCCTTGGGCAACAGCAGCCGCGACAGTTGATCGGATTGTTCGAGCACGCGTTGAGCGACACCGATGTCCACCAGCAGCACGCCGGGCGCCATGTCTTTTTGCGCCCGCAGCGGCGGCAACGTCTGGCCGGTTTCGGTTTGCGGTGTCGCACCCTCGGTCAGATTCAACGCTTGCAAGGTGTCGGGGGAAATCCAGGTGCTGCCCGGCGGGCTGAAGAATTCGACGATGCGCTCGATCGGCATCGCCTGCCCGGCCACCGCACTGTCGGCCGGCAGCGACACCGGTTCGATGCCCATTAGTTGCAGGCGCTGGGATTCATGGCCCTTGAGGATCAGACGGCCTTGCAGCACCGGCGATACCGGCCAGCCCTGACGGCGCAGATCGACAAACCACTGCTGGGAAAACGTCGCGCCATTCGGCGCACTCAGGCTGGCCTGGGGTTCGCCGCCGATCATCTGGCTGGCGCGAGCGTAACTGTCCCGCGCCTGACTGTTGAGCGCCTCGACACCGGTCAACAGGCTGGTGGCCAGCCACAACCCGGTGAGCACGCTGAAAAACTGCACCGGGTGTCGCCGCCAGTGACTGAGCAAGGCGATCAGCGTTTGCCGGAAAACCCTCACGTCAAACGACCGCTGGACAACACCACCCGCTCCGCCAGTCGCGCGGCCACGCGCTGACTGTGGGTGACCATCAGCAACGTGGTCGGCGTGTCGTCGAGCAACTCCAGCAACAGCCGCAGCACCTCGTCGCTGGTCGCTTCGTCGAGGCTGCCGGTCGGTTCATCGGCCAGCAACAATTTGGGCCGCGACGCCAGCGCCCGGCCGAGCGCGACCCGTTGCTGCTGACCGCCGGAAAGTTGTTCGGGATAACGCTTGAGCAGATCGCCCAACCCCAGACGCTGTACCAGATGATTCTGCCAGCGCGGGTCATGGCACCCGGCAAGTCGCGCCTGAAACGCCAGGTTGTCTTCGATACGCAGGCTGCCGATCAGGTTGTATTGCTGGAACACCAGACCGATTTCCGTGCGCCGCCAGTTGGCCAGTTGCGCTTCGCTCATTGCGTCGAGTCGATGTTCGCCGCTGCGGATGCTGCCGCTGTCGACTTTATCCAGACCGGCGATCAGGTGCAGCAGCGTGCTCTTGCCGCTGCCCGACTCGCCCATCAGCGCCAGACTGCTGCCGGGCTTGAGCGTCAGGTCGATGCCTTGCAACACAGGCAGCGGGCCTTGGGGGGTGAGGAAGCTTTTGAAGACGTTTTGAACCTGGAGCATGCCGCCATCCGATCGATCCGTGTCGGCCAAGGATAGCGGATACAAGGAATGGATCTGAACTCTGCAGTGTCTGATCCGCCCTCATCGCGAGCAGGCTCGCTCCCACAGGGAACCGCATTCCAAATGTGGGAGCGAGCCTGCTCGCGATAAGGCCAGCCAAAACAACCAATAAATCACTGACCCACCGCCACACTCGTCGGCGCCTCACCCGGCGTGACGATGCTGTTCAGGTCGATATGCTTCCACTCGGGCCTGGCCCCCAACCGCGCATTGAAGCGGTAGTTGAAGGTGAATTCGTCCGTCGTCGGCACGCTCAGCGGTTTGCCGTAGACCGACTCGATCCCCGTCAGGTCGTAGCCCATCAACTGCAGCAGGGTCGGGAAGATGTTGTAGTGACTGGAGCGGTCCTTGTTGGCCGCCAGTTGTGCCGACCAGTCGAGGGTGTGCAGCTGATCGCCCTGAATCACCACCAGCGGCACCAGTCCTTCTTCTTCCACCGGATCGCCGCCGCAATGGGTGTTGAGCCCCGGGTTGCCACGTTCGTGCAGGTCCTGGCCGTGGTCCGAGGTGTAGATCAGCAGCGCGTTGTTCAGGTTGGCTTGGGCAAACACCCGCGAGAAAAACTCGCCGACATTCCACAACACGGTGTTCTTGTAGGCGTTGCGGTACAGCACCCAGTCATCCGGCTGGCCGTTGAAGCCGTCGCGCTTGCCGGTGTCGGCGATTTCGGTGAACTGGCCGCGCGGCAAGGTCGGGCGATAAGCCATGAAAGCGTCCGGGTATTTGTCATGCACCGGGAAATGCGCGCCGACCTTGTTGATCACCACCAGCTCCGGTTTGTCGTCGTTGAGCAGCTCGATCAGCTTGGCAGCGGCGGCCATGTCGCGGTCGCGGACGCTGGTCTGGTCGAATTGCACGAATTCGTCGATGTCCTTTTTCTCGGTGTCGGTCATCAGGTTCTGCAGGTTGCCGCCGGTGCGCTGGGCGTCGATGTACACGGTGCGCAGGCCGGCCTTTTTCGCGTATTGCCAGATTGACGGCAGCGTACTGTTGATGCGCATGTAATCGGCGCGGGTGCCGCCGTAACGCAGGGTGACGTTGGTGTCGGCGCTGCAATTGGCGATGGACGCCGCATAGCCGTAATTGAAGATCTCGACGCCGGGATGCACCTGCTTGAGGTTGCTGTGCACGCCGAACGGCGCGTTGATGTCCAGGTAATTGCCGGAAATGCTTTCGTCGATGATCAGC
This sequence comes from Pseudomonas sp. 91RF, assembly GCF_003576265.1. Classification (NCBI taxonomy): domain Bacteria; kingdom Pseudomonadati; phylum Pseudomonadota; class Gammaproteobacteria; order Pseudomonadales; family Pseudomonadaceae; genus Pseudomonas; species Pseudomonas sp. 91RF. The sequence continues at coordinate 38,305 of NZ_QWFC01000050.1, read as the reverse complement.
ACGATGTCGTGGCCCACCGCCGGGCCGTTGCGCGCCAGGGTCACCGGCTCACGGGGGCCGACGGTGTTGTGCAGCGCCTCGTAGCCAAACAGGTTGAGGTAGGCCAGCGGCGTGTACATGATCGGCAAACCCCGTGCGCCCTCCCCGGCCCGCACGAACAGCACGGCGCTGAGCAGCAACACCCCCAGCACCGGCGCCGCGACTCGCAACGCGTTGGGAACCGGAATCGAATGACGGGGCCGCTGGCCGATGCCGACCAATAGCAAAAGACCGTTGAGCACCCCGTGGACGATCGCATCCCGGTATTGGTACGCCGCTTCCTGGATGAAGCCACCCGAATACACCAGCGAGACAAAACTGCTGTACGTCAGGTAATCGGCGGTGACCCGTGTATAGACATCAAAGAACACCGCCGAAATAAACATCGCCAATGCGAACAAGTGCCGAATGAAAGTCTGCCTTATATACGCCGTTAGTAGTAATGCGAAAGTCAGCGCCAAAAACATCGCGCCAAAAAGCAGTACTGCCGGACCGATACCCATGGCGTTTAAACGTTCAAGGTAATAATCGGAATAAAGCAATAGATAAATAACTAAAAGCAGTTCTTTCAAATATCGAAACATGGCGGTTCCGGGGCGCTGCCGACGGGGCACGGTCAATGAATTGTCGGTCAATTTCTGACACTAGCACCGCGCTATCAAAGCGCAAGAATTGTCGGACTTTTGCCAAAAGCGTCAAAAAAACATTGACTCATTACTGACACACCCAAGTCTCTACAGCCCTTGAATTTTGCGGCCTACGACCGTTTATCGTTTTCTTTGAATTGTGAAAAACATGTCAAGGACGGGACAAATCCAGATGCAGCAAGTACTTGATGGCTATTAGCCCCCAAAAACGGGGGTGTTATACACATGCAACATGTCATTTTGCTGACACGCTTTTCCCACCCTGCGCTATACCCCTTTTGACAGTTCCAATTCGATCTTCCTCCACCGTCTTACGAGGCACGCCAATATGGACGTGAGCGTATTTGGTACGGGCTATGTTGGCCTGATACAAGCTGCGGCACTTGCCGATATCGGACATCGAGTACTGTGTGTCGATATAGACCCGAACAAGATTAAACAACTGCAACAGGCAGTTCCGCCTATCAGTGAACCGGGTCTGTCGGCAACTTTGGAAGAAAACATCAAGGCCGGGCGCTTGCTGTTCACCACTCAGGCCAGCGATGCCGTTGAACACGCCGAACTGATCTTCATCGCCGTGGGCACTCCGGCTGACGAAGACGGTTCCGCCGACCTCAGCCACGTGCTCAACGTGGCACGGCAGATCGCAAGCTTCATGGAGGCCGATCGCACCCTGATCATCAAGTCCACGGTGCCGGTCGGCACGGCGGATCAGGTACTCGACACCGCCAACAACGAACTGCGCCGACGCGGCAAAAGCGGCCTGAACGTGCGGATCGTGTCCAACCCGGAATTCCTCAAGGAGGGCAGCGCCCTCGCCGACTGCATGCGCCCGGACCGGATCATCGTCGGCACCCTGGACCCTGAAGCACGGGAACAGTTGAGCGAACTCTACGCGCCGTTCTGCCGCAACCACGAAAAACTGATGTTCATGGACAACCGCAGCGCCGAGCTGACCAAGTACGCGGCCAACGCGATGCTCGCCACCCGCATCAGCTTCATGAACGAACTGGCCAACCTCACCGAATTGCTGGGCGCCGACATCGAAGCCGTGCGCAAGGGCATCGGCTCCGACCCGCGCATCGGCTATCACTTCATCTACCCCGGCTGCGGCTTCGGTGGCTCGTGCTTTCCCAAGGATCTGCGCGCCCTGCTGCACACCGCCGAGCACAACGGCATGCCGCTGAAGTTGCTGCGCAGTGTCACCGACGTCAACGATACGCAGCGGCACATCCTGTTCAGCAAACTGAAAGCGCAGTTCCCCCAAGGCCTGGCCGGCAAGTCCATCGCCATCTGGGGCCTGGCGTTCAAACCCAACACCGATGACATGCGCGAAGCCCCCAGCCGTTATCTGATGGATGCCCTGTGGGCCGAAGGCGCCAGCGTGCAGGCCTACGATCCTGAAGCCATGTCCGAATGCCGGCGCATTTACGGTTACCGCGATGACCTGCACCTGTGCGCCACCCGCGACGACACTCTGGAAGACGCCGACGCACTGGTGATCTGCACCGAGTGGAAGAACTTTCGCGTGGTGGATTTCGAACTGCTGGCCGACAAGCTGCGTTCGAAGGTGATCATCGACGGGCGCAATCTCTACAACCCGGAACAAGTGGCGGCCGCCGGCTTGCACTACAGCGGCATCGGTCTGCGGCATATCGCGCCTGACGGGTTGCGGTCATGAAAATCCTCGTCACCGGTGCGGCCGGGTTCATTGGCGCTCATTGCGTGTTGCGGCTGATGCGCGACGGGCATCAGGTCATCGGCCTGGACAATTTCAATGCCTATTACGACCCGCAGCTCAAGCATGACCGCGTGCGCTGGGTGCGCGGCCAGGTCGGCGATTTCCAGATCGCCAGAGTCGATCTGGCCGACGCCGCCGCGGTCGATGCGCTGTTTGTCCGCGAGTGCCCGCAAGTGGTGATCCACCTGGCGGCGCAGGCCGGGGTGCGTTATTCGCTGGAAAATCCACAGGCCTATCTGAACAGCAATCTCAGTGGTTTCCTGAACATTCTGGAAAGCTGCCGGCACCACCCGGTCGAGCATCTGATCTATGCCTCGTCGAGTTCGGTGTACGGCGCCAACCAGCACACGCCGTACACGGTGCATGACGACGTCAATCATCCGCTGTCGCTGTACGCCGCGACCAAAAAAGCCAATGAGCTGATGGCCCACAGCTACAGCTACCTGTTCGGCATTCCCTGCACCGGGCTGCGCTTTTTCACGGTGTACGGGCCCTGGGGCCGGCCGGACATGTCGCCGATCCAGTTCGCCCGGGCCATCACCGAAGGCCTGCCGTTAAAGCTGTTCAACTACGGCCTGCACCAGCGTGATTTCACCTACATCGACGACATCGTCGAGAGCATTGCCCGCCTCACGGTCCACCCGCCGCATACCCATCCGGAATGGGACCGTGAGCACCCTGACGCGGGCAGCAGCATGGCGCCGTGGTGCCTGTTCAACATCGGCGGCCACCATCCGGTGGAGCTGAAAACCTACCTGGCCCTGATGGAAAAACACCTCGGCCAGAAAGCCATTGTCGAGCTGCTGCCCCTGCAACCGGGTGATGTGCTCAACACCTGTGCCGACACCGACGATCTGGCCCAGGCCACCGGGTTCCAGCCCCGGATAGAGCTGGATGAAGGCCTCGGGCGTTTCATCGCCTGGTATCGCGATTACTACCCGACTGCCTGTCGCCCACGCGCCGTTCGCGGCTGAACACCAGCGGAGGACTCCATGACTGGACATGAGAAAGGTGTACCGATCCAACATCTGGTTCGTGACAAACGCATGGATCCGGAACACCGAATGCGCCTCGACGCGGCCATTCACCGCCAGGGGCAAGGCTGGGTGACCGGACGCGAGGGTGGTCGGCCATGGCAGCTGTCGCGCACCAACCGGGTGCTGGCCTGCTTCGGCGCGCTGGTGATTCTGGTGATGATTTCGCCGCTGCTGATCGGCCTGGCACTCGCCATCAAGTTCACCAGCAAAGGCCCGGTGATGTTCGTGCAGAAACGCACCGGCTATCGCGGCCGCAAGTTCGGCATGTACAAATTTCGCACCATGGTCGCCAACGCCGAAGAACTGAAAGAGTCGCTGCGCCACCTCAACAAGCACGGTGCCGACGCCATCGACTTCAAGATTGACCAGGATCCGCGCATCACCCGGATCGGCGGCTTCCTGCGGCGCACCAGCCTCGACGAACTGCCCAACCTGATCAATGTGGTGACCGGCGACATGCGCCTGGTCGGCCCTCGTCCGACCTCGTTCAACGCCTACCGCTACAAGGACAAGCACCTCGCCCGTCTGGCGATCTACCCCGGCATGACCGGCCTGTGGCAGATCTCCGGGCGCAGCAATATCGACTTCGACCAGCGCGTTGAGTTGGACCTCAGCTACATCGCCGAGCAGAGCCTGTTGCTTGATTTGAAGATCCTGTTGAAAACCCCTTTCAAAGTATTCAGCGGCCACGGAGCAAGCTAATGGACGGTTCAACCAACAAAAGCCTGAGCATTGCCAGCCCCAGCGAGTCGAACCTGACGTCGACCGTGCTGGACCTGGATCTGCGGATCCTGTTCCTGACCGCCGCCAACCCCGGCGCCGGCACCACCACCAGCGCCCTGGCCATGGCCAGTCAACTGGCACAGATGAGCAGCGGACTGGTGTTGTACGTCGATGCCAGCCAATCGGCGAACAACCTCACCCAGCAACTCAACCTGGGCAAGGAGCGCGGTCTGCGCGACCTGCTGTTCAACCCCGACAACCCACCGCTGTTGCAGGACTGCGTGGTGCAGGTGTCGAGCCTGCCCTTCCATGTACTGCCCAACGGCCGGCCGATCCGCACCATGGACATGCTCACCGCCGAGCGCCTCAGCCCGTTGCTCGACCAGTTGGGCAGCCAGTACCGCTTCGTGGTGATCGACGGCGATGCCGTGTACTCCGCCGCCGACACCCTGGTGCTCAGCACCCAGGCCGACGGCGTGGTGTTCGTGGTCCGTGCCGAGGACACCCGCTGGGAAGTCGCCCAGGCCGCGGTGCAACGGCTGACCCAGGCCGGGGCGAAAGTGGTCGGCAGTGTGTTCAACCGGCGCAAGTACTACATGCCCAAATGGCTGTACAAAAACCTGTAAGCAACGCGAGGGATGACGCAATGAACGCCAAGATACTGGTTCTGCTGATGCTGCCGCTTGCAGGTTGCTCCAGCAACTCCGAAACCCAGACCATGCCGGTGAATATCCTCACCGCCACCCCGGCCAACGCCCAGGCCACCGACATGCCGAAGGTCGAGCAGACCCTGCGCCCGCAGGATGTGCTGGACGTGATCTTCCACATCAGCACCAGCGGCTCGGATGCTTACCGCGTGCAGTCGGGTGACCAGATCGGCCTGAACTTCACCGCTGCCAGCCAGCTCAACGGCAATCAACTGGTGCTGCCGGACGGCACCATTAATCTGCCGGGCGCCAACACTTCGGTGAAAATCGCCGGGCTGACCAGCGATGAGGCCCGGGATGAAATCCAGCGCGCCTATCAGCGCAAACAGTTGTTCCAGCCCAATCGCAATCAACTGACCGTGCAGATCATCAGTCCGCTGACCAACGAGCAGAACCTGAAAAGCGCCCTCAACCACCCGGCCACCGGCATGAGCCGCGAGATCACCGTGGGCACTGACGGCTACGCGAGCTTCCCGGAAATCGGCGCCGTGCCGCTGCAAGGCATGACCGTCAATCAACTGGAAACCTTCCTCAACAAACGCTATGCGCAACTGCCGGGAAGGATGACCGTGGACGTGCTGCTCAAGTCCACCGCCGGCAACGAGATCTATGTGCTGGGTGAAGTCGGTCAGCCAGGTTCCTATCCGATCCGCCGGCCGGTTTCTGTGCTCGAAGCACTGACCCTGGCCCGAGGCACCAACGTCAAGGCGCGTCTGGACTCGGTGATGATCATGCGGCGCAACGGCAATCAGGTGCAGGCCGTGCGCTACGACGTCGAGAAAGCGCTGGCCGGCGACGCCTCGCAGATTGCCTACCTGCAACCGGACGACATGCTCTACGTGCCGAAGACCAAACTGGCGAGTGCCGGTGATCTGGCCCGGCAACTGGCCGACGTAGTGCTGTTCCAGGGCGTGGGGTTCAGCTTCGGCTACCGCGTCGACAACAAGGGCAGCAACAACAACTGACTCTCGGGTGACCTGACATGAATCCAAAGGAAAACTACCTGCATGAGTTCTTCAGGATCTTCTTCGCCAACAAGCGACTGGTGAAGCGTGTCTTCCTGATCTTTGCAGTGATCGCGCTGGTGCTGCCGATGGTGCTCAAACAGAGCTTCGATATCACCGCCCAGGTGATCGTGCAGTCGAAAAAACTCTCCCAGGGCGATGCCACCACGTCGCTGACCGTGGACAACGCCACCTTCATCCCGCCGTCACTGGCGGACATGGAGACCGAGAGCAACATCCTGCGTTCGCCGGCGCTGATCCGTCAGACCATCAGCGAATTGCGGGACAAGGGTGAATACACCCCGCCCCCCGGAATGTTCGCCAAACTGATCGGCGATCCGTTCCGGCGCTACATCACCTCGCCCCTGCGTCAGTACCTGATCAACCCGCTGCGCAATCTGCTGGGGCTGGAGACCGATCCGGTGCGTGACACCGTGCTCGACGGGCTGACGCAACAGGCCATCGACAGCCTGAAGATCGAGACCCTGCCCGGCTCCAACGTGATTTCGATCGTCTACAGCTTCCCGGATCCGCATCAAGGCACGACTTTCGTCGCCGCCCTGCTGCAGAACTATCTGGTCAGCCGTCAGGCGCTGCAATCGATCGACCTGCCGCAGTCCTTCTACGAGACCAAAAAGCACCTGTATCAAGTGCGCCTCGACGGCCTGGAAGCCAATCGCCAGGCCTTGCTGGAACGTGTCGGCGCGGCGGATCCGAAGGAAGAAATCACCTTCCGCCTGAACGCGATCAACACTGAAGAGCAGGCACTGAACCTGTATCAGGATCGCCTGCTGCAAAGCCAGCGCTGGCTGGAATACCTGAAAACCAGCCTGGCCGCCGCCAGCAACAACAAGCTCAATGACTACACCTTCCCCTACACCTTCACCACCACCGTCGACAACGTGGCGTTCGAAGACCGGGAGATCAAACAATTGGGCGAGCAACTGACCACCCAGGTCAGCCGCTACATGAACGATCTGGCGGTGTTCCAGCCCGGCAGCGAGCCGATGCTGTTGACCCGCGAACAGATCGCCCGCACCCGCCAGCAGTTCCTCAAAGTGGTGAGCAACCGCATTCAGGAACGCACCAACGATCTGGCGGTGGTGCAACAGGTGATCGATCAGAAGACGGCGCGCATCGCCGAGTTCAAGTCGCGCATCCATGACCTGCAGCAGACCCAAAGCAAACTGCGGCAGATGGACACCGAAATCGACGCCCTGCACGCCGCGTTCTCGACCTACGCCCAACGCTTCGCCGAAAGCAGCACCACCCGCGCGTTGAACGACGACCTGTCGAACGCCCGGGTCCTGAGCCCGCCGTTCGAGCCGACCGAAGCGGCGTTCCCCAAACCGCTGCTGATCATTCCGTTCGGTCTGTTCACCGGTCTGCTGCTGGCGATTGCCCTGGTCTACGTGCGTGAGTTCTTCGATCACCGCTTCAAACACCCGGCGCAAATCAGCCACGAGCTGGGCGTACCGGTGCTGCTGGTGATCAACGATCAGAGCACCCAGCCCGGCAATCCGCACAAGAACTGGACCGTGCCAAGCTTCGTGCACTGGGTGCGCAATTGAACACGCCGTCCTCCCCGAACGCCGCGCTGCCGATCATTCATTTGCTCAGCAGCGGCGGCTTCTACGGGGCCGAGCGGATGTTGCTGGATCATTGCCTGGCGACACCGGGGCAGCATCAGGTGCTGTTTCTCGATGCGCCAGCAGAGCTGATCGAGCGCTTTCGCGAGGCCGGCGTCGATGCGCAAGGTTGCGCCGGACTCGGTGCACTGCTCGGGCATCTGCGCCAGCGCCGGGCGGAGCGTCCGTTGATCAACACCCATAATTTCAAGGGCCTGTTGTTCGGCTGGGTGGGCGCTTCGCTGTTGCGTCTGCCGCTGGTGATCACGCAACACGGTTTCACCCCGCGCAGCCGCAAGCAGAAGTTCTACACCTGGCTCAGCCTGCAACTGTGCCGCACTGCCTCGGTGGACCGGGTGGTGTGCGTGGCCGAAAGCATCGCGGTGCTGCACCGCCAGGCCAGCGTGCGGGCGGAGAAGCTGCAAGTGATCCCCAACGGCCTGCCGGCAGCGGTCGCTCAGCAAACGCTGCAAGCTGAAAATCCGCGCTGGCTCGCCGGATATGTCGGCCGGCTGAGCAGCGAAAAAGGCCCGGACCTGTTTCTCGATGCCCTGATCCCGCTGTGTCATCAGCACACGCAGCTCGACGCTGTGATGCTTGGTGACGGCCCGGAACGCGAGGCGTTGCAGGCGCGGATCGACGCCGCCGGGTTGCAGCAGCGCATTCGTCTGCCGGGTTATCAGAACGATATGCGCCACTGGTGGCAGCGACTCGACGCGCTGGTGATCAGTTCGCGCACCGAAGGCACACCGATGATTTTGCTCGAGGCCATGCAGACCGGCGTGCCGGTGGTGGCCTTTGCGGTCGGCGGGATTCCCGATGTGCTGGAACACCGGCACAACGGCCTGCTCGCCGCGCCGACCGACAGCAACGCCCTGGGCCGTCAGCTCGACACGCTGCTGAGCGACAGCGGGCTGGCGCGCAGGCTGCGGGACAACGCAAAACGCACACAACAGGACCGCTACGACCTCAAGGCCCTGGCCGAACGCTGGTCGCAGCTGTACATCCGCACGGCACGGGAGGCACGCGCATGATTTTCCCGCTCTCGATCGTCAGCTTGCTGGGTCTGGTCTGCATAGCCTTGCTGGCCAGCCCCTGGCCCTATCTTGCGCCGGGCGCGGTGCTCGGTCTGGTGGGGTTCGCCGTGCTCTACCGCAAGCCGACCTGGGGCCTGCTCGGCATCGCCGCGCTGGTGCCGTTCGAGGGTTTCTTCAAGGACAGCTCGCTGTCGGGCAGCAAGCTGATCGGCGCGTCGCTGGCCGTGATCCTGATGCTGCAACTGGCAATGCATCAGATTCCGGCGGAACGCCTGCGCAGCAACATCTGGCGTTACCTGATCTGGTTCATGGTTCTGTACTTTCTGAGCCTGCTCAACACCGATGACATGGGCATGTCTCTGGGTCATCTGCGCGAACTCAGCGTCGGTCTGATCCTGTTCGTCATCACCTTGCTGATCGGTCGCGAATTGAACCTCGACCTGTTCGCCCGCCTGGTGACGCTGGCCGTCAGCGCCACCTGTGCGATGGCGATGTTTTCGACCAAATTCCAGGATCAGGGCCGTGCCGCCGGCCTGCTCGAAGACCCGAACGCCTTCGCCATGCTGATCGCCTTCGCCGTGCCGCTGGGCCTGCTGCTGATCATTCGTAGCCCCAACCTGTTGCACCGGTTGTTCTGGGGCGGTTGCTGTCTGCTGCTGCTCGGCGGCATGACCAAGACCGAATCGCGCTCCGGGCTGGTGGTGCTGGCGTTGAGTCTGGTGATCGGTTGCTGGCACTACCGCGCGCAACTGACACGCATCCGCCCACGGCACTTGGGCTTCGCCATGCTTGGCCTGGCGATCGTGATTCCGCTGGCGATCTATGCGATGCCCGCCGGCTATCTGGCGCGTATCCAGTCGCTGAGCGTGCTCAGTGCCGGCGCCCGTGGCCACGATGACGAATCCCTGGGGCGCCGCGCTTCGTACATCGTGGTCGGCAGCCAGATGATCCGCGAGAACCCGCTGCTCGGTTCCGGCCCCGGCACCTTTCCCCTGCATTACGCCACCACCGGATACGCCAAGGCGTTTTCCGCCAACCGCAAGATCGGTGACCTGTACCGCCGGGCCCACAACACCTACCTGGAAATCTTCAGCGAACTGGGGATTCCTGCCGGGCTGCTGTTCGTCGGCATGCTCGGGCTGGGCCTGTACAACCTGATCCGCGCACGCCGCGCCTGGATGCAGCGCCGCGACTGGGAACAGGCCGACATGATGACCCACCTGGGGGTGGGCTTCCTGTCGCTGACCCTGTTTCTGATGTTCCTCAGTGCACCGAACCAGAAGTACGTGTGGATCATGCTCGCGCTCACCAGCGTCCTGCGCCTGAAGGCCGAGCAAGCACCGTTGGTGGAGACCAGGGCATGAGCCGGATCAGTGTCGTCATCCCGATGTACAACGAGGGCCGCCACATCGGCCGCACCCTGCTGGCGGCGCAGAAAGCCGCCCATGCGGCCAATGTCGAGTGCGAACTGATCGTGGTCGATAACGGCTCCAGCGATGACGGCCCGCAGATCGCCCGCCAGTTCGGCGCGCAAGTGCTGGTGGTGCCGGGCGTGTTGATCGGCGCCCTGCGCAATCGCGGCACCGCCGTCGCCACCGGTGACTGGCTGGCGTTCATCGACGCCGACATCGAGATGCCCGAAGACTGGCTCACCGGGCTGTTCGCCCTCGAAGCCGAGGGCCACGCCGATGTGTTCGGGCTGGATCTGCACACCCCCGCCTCTGCACCGTGGTACGCCGTGGCCTGGCAACGCCGCACCCTGCGTCCGACCAGTCACACCGCCCACGCCGTGGACTGGTTGCCCAGCTCCAACCTGCTGATGCATCGGCGCTGGTTCGACAAGGTCGGCGGGTTCAACGAGTCCCTGCGTACCGGCGAAGACAAGGAGTTCACCCTGCGCCAGAGCGAACAGGGCGCGCGGCTGCTGTCGGTCAACGAATCCGTGGCCCTGCACTGGGGCTACGAAATGAACTGGCGCGAATGGATGGGCAAGGAAATGTGGCGCCAGGGCAGTCATCTGCAACTGCTGCGCACTCACGGTTTCAGTTTGCGCCTGCTGCGCTTTCCGCTGTTGTCGCTGGCGGCGTGGCTGCTGGACCTGCTGGCGATTTCCGCGCTGCTCAACGGTTTTCCCCATCACGCCGCGGTCATGGTGTTCATGACCACGATCCCGGCGCTGGTTCTCAGCATTCGTCAGAGTCGCCGCCAGCACGATATCGGCCTGACCCTGCAACTGTGGGGCCTGCATTGGGTACGCCTGCACCTGGCCGGCGCGGCGTTCATTCTCAGTCTGTGTCATTGGAACGCCAGGAGGCCTGCCCGTGGCTGAGTTCATTTTCTGGATGTGCCTGTTGCTGCCGGTGTACGCCTACGTCGGCTACCCGCTGCTGCTGACGCTGCTGGCGCCGCTGTTTCCGGCGTGGCGCCACAGCCCGGCGCCACCGCTGAACATCAGCATCGTGATCGCCGCGCACAACGAGGCACGGCATATCGAACACAAGCTGCGTTCGCTGCTGTCCCAGGATTATCAGCCGGCCACCCTGCAAATCATTCTGGCCAATGACGGTTCCAGCGACGACACCGTGGCTTGCGCGCACAAGGTGGTCGACCCACGGATCACCGTGCTCGACCTGCCGCGCCAGGGCAAGGCCGCGACACTCAATGCCGGCGTGGCCCTGGCCACGGGCGACATTCTGGTGTTCACCGATGCCGACAACCAGTGGTCGCGGGAAACCCTCGGCTACCTGCTCGCGCCCCTCAGCGATCCGCAGGTCGGGGCCTGCGCCGGGCACATGGTGATCCCGGTCACTGGCGGTGGCTTGAGTGTCGGCGACAGCCTCTATCGGCATTACGAAGGCTGGCTGCGCCGGGTCGAGAACCGCACCGGTTGCATGGTCTCCGCCGACGGTGCCCTGCTCGCCCTGCGCCGGGAACTGTTCGAAGACGTACCGGCGGAAGTCAACGACGACTTCTTCATCAGCACCTGCGCCCCGGTCAAATTCAAACGCATCGTTTACGTGCCTGAAGCGCAAGTGATCGACCACGGCGTCGATGAAGCGGACAAGCAATTCCGCCGGCGCCAACGGGTCACCGTCGGCGGCCTGCAAAGCCTGGCCCAGCGCAGTGAGCTGCTCAACCCGCTCAAGCACGGGCTGTACTCGATTGCGCTGATCAGCCACAAACTGATCCGGCGGCTGGCGCCGATCCTGTTGCTGCCGCTGCTGCTGAGCAATTTCTGGCTGTGGGACGACCACGGTTTCTATCGCCTGAGCCTGATCGCGCAACTGATCGGCTACGCCATCGCGATTGCCGGTCTGCTGGATTCGCAACACCGCTTACCCAAACCGTTCCGCCTTGCGGCATTCCTGCTGGTGACATTGGCGGGCATGAGCATCGGCCTGTGGCAGTTCCTGCGCGGCCAGCGTTACGCCCAGTGGAACCCTGACCAAAACCGTTGAGAGGGCTCAAGCCATGGCGATCAAACAACTGATAAAACGCACCAGTGGCTGGCTCTATCTCAACTCGCCCGTGGGACGAAACCAGTTGCACGGCGCCGGGGTGATCCTGATGTTGCACCGGGTGCTGTCCAATGACCGCGCCGCCGACCTGCCGCATCGCAACGAACTGTGCGTCGGCCCGAAAGCCTTCGAGCATTTGCTGGTGTGGCTGCGCAGGCACTTCGACTGCGTGCCGCTGATGGAAATCCTCCAGCCCAACGCCCTGCGCCGCGAGCGCCCGCAAGTGGCGCTGACCTTCGATGACGGCTGGCGCGACAACGCGGCCAACGCCTTCCCGCTGCTGCAGAAGCATCAGGTGCCGGCGAGCATTTTCCTGTCCACGGATTTCATCGGCAGCCGCCAGCGCTTCTGGTGGGAAAGCATCGGTGAAACCCTGTGGGGCAGCCACGGCGAAAAACCGCGCATGCACCTGATCGACTGCCTGCAGGCGCTCCACCACCCGTTGCCGGTGCTGATGGACGACATCGATGTGGATCGTCGCAGCCTGACGTTGCTGCACTATCTGCAAAGCTTGAAGAACACCGACCCTTCGATCCTCGAACGCCTGACCAACGAATGCCCGCCAGAGTCACTGCCCCAGGCGCTCGACTGGCATCAGGTGCGGGCGATGGAGGCTTCGGGTCTGGTGCGTTTCGGTCCTCACGGTGCCAGCCACGCGATCCTCACCGGTCTCGACGATGTGCGCCTGAGCGAAGAAATCAGCCGCAGCCGCGACGCCCTGAACAACGGCTGCAACCGGCCATTGCCGGTGTACTGCTACCCCAACGGCGACAACGACGCGCGAGTCCGCGAACAAATTGCCAATCACGACTATCCGTTCGCCCTCGGCACCGGCACCGGCATCTATCGCGGCGCCGGTGATCCACTGAACCTGCCGCGCTTCGGTGTCAGTCAACGCACGGCGCGCAACCCCGAGCTGCTGTCGTGGCGGATCTTTCGCGGGGCGCGACCATGAGTCGAAGCAGTTACCTCAAGCACCTGGCGCTGAGCATGGGCACCAAACTGGCCATGATCGCCCTGCGCCTGCTGAGGAATGTGTTGCTGGCGCGAATCCTCGGCCCCAGTGAACGCGGACTGTTCGCCCTGCTCAGCACCCTGCCCGACCTGATCAGCGCGGCCACCAGCGGTGGCTTGAATTCCGCCGTCGGTTACCAGGCCGCCAAGCAGCGGCCGATGGGTTTGCTTCTGGCTCAGGTGCTGGTGTTCGGTTGCTTGCTGGCGGGGTTGTTGACCTTGCTGGTGGTGGCGCTGGTGCGCGAGTTCGGCAGTGAACTGGACGTCACCGTACAACTCGGTCTTCTGGCCTGGCTGTTGCTGCTGGCGGTGCCGTTGACTGTGCTTAAGAGCGGCTTGCTGACGTTGCACAATGCGTCCGGCGGCGTGGTCGCCTTCAATGCCTTGCGTCTGGTGGAATCCCTGGCGCCGCTGCTGTTGTTTCTCGCGCTGTTCTGGATGTGGAAGGAAGCGGCCCTGGAAGCGGCGCTGATCAGCTGGCTGGCGGGAATCAGTCTGGTGGTGCTGGCCGGTTGGGTCTGGCTCAAACGCGCGCAGCCGTTGCAGCTGCAATGGGATCGCGCCAGCCAGAACGAACTGCTGCGCTACAGCGCCCGCAGCCATCCGGATCTGCTGTTCCAGCAAGTCATCCTGCGTTCCGATTACCTGTTCATCGGCGCCCTGCTCGGCAGTACCGCGCTGGGTCATTACGCCATGGCCAGCGCCGCCGCCGAACTGCTGCTGATCGTCCCGGAAGCGGTGACCACGCCGCTGATGAAACGCCTGCTGCAACAGGACGAAGGCATGGACAAGGTCACCCCGCTGGCCCTGCGCCTGACCGCCACGGTGATGCTCGGTGCCTGCCTGACCATGGCGGTAATCGGCGAATGGCTGATCGTCACTCTGTTTGGCGTTGCCTATCAACCGGCGTATCCGGCGTTGCTGGCGTTGCTTCCTGGCCTCTTGGGCCTGTGCTACGCGAGCATTCTGCGGCTGGATCTGCTGGGCAAGAATCGCCCCGGCAGCGTATCGCTGCTGATGGGCCTTGGCGCCCTGCTCAACCTGGCGCTGAACGTGGTGCTGATCCCGGCTTACGGGATTGTCGGCGCCGCAGCGGCATCGTCGATTGCCTATCTGGCGGTGACCGTGGCGATGCTGGTGTTGTATTGCCGGTTGAGCGGCGTGCCGTTCTGGCAAACCCTGATCATCCTGCCCGCCGACATCGCGCCGATGTGGCTGATGCTGCAACGTCGGAAGGCTGCATGAAAAGTCTGGCCCTGCTGCTCGGTCTCGGCCTGTCGCTGGACGCCTTTGCGGCGTCGATGCGCTGGGGCGACATTCGCGACGGCAGCCTGTATCTGCAAGCGGATCACCCCGACACCGTGACCGTGCGCTGGGCGCCGGCATGGCAGGCGGACGCCAACGAAGAGCACCTGTACCTGCTCGACGGCCAGGGCAAATTGCAGGGCGAGCGCTTCATCAAGGCCAGCGAAACCCGTGGCAGCCAGAGCTGGCCGTTGGCGCCGGGCGCGGCGAGTTATCAGCTGGAAATCCCCGGCTACAGCTTTCGTAATTACCGGGTCGAGCACGACGAAAACACCGTCGCACTGTTCGCCCCGGCCAAGGTGCATTTCAGCGCGGAAACCCGTGACGGCGATGAGTTGTTTTTCAAGATTGCACCGGGTGAACACGCGGTGCTCGCAGGCAAGTTCCACGGCGGCGTCAGCGCCCTGCAAGCGCAGCGGGTCGACGACGGCCAACAGCTGTCACTGGCACTGAAACCTTATCGCGCCTATTGGCAATTCGATCAGGTCGCGCTGCCGGTCAGCGATCGCGAACAAGTCTGGCGCCTGCGTCTGCAAGGCAGTGGCAAAGCGGCGTTCTGGCTCGATGGCACGGCCAATCTGTTCGCGCAAAACCCGCAGCAGCTCAAACCGCTGCGCGAAGACGACGGCCAGACCCGCCTGACCCTGCACGACAAAGTCCTCGGCCGCACGCCGGACCTGGGCATCGCCCTGCCCTACGTGATGCCGCCGCCCGCCAGCCATGCCGCCCTCGATGCGCTGAAACCGACGGCCGCCAGTTACTACAGCTTCGTCGATGTGACGGCGAAGAAGCCGCAGTTCGAAGATGCGTTTCGCCAGGTCTATCAGGACCGTTTCGGCATTCGTCAGGACATCACTTTGCTTGCCGGCAGCCAGCGTCAAGCCGACTTGCGTGCCGACGTGCAAAGCAACGGCGGCCTCGACGCCTGGCTCGCGAGCACCCGGCTGCTTGGCGGCAAAGGCACGCACTACATCGGCTTTGCCGACGAGCCCAATCTCAATTATTCGAGCTACGAGCAATACCGCTCGATCTTCACCAGCATGGCCCGCCAGGTGCGCAGCGATCCGGCCAACGCCCGGGCCGGTGTGCGCATCGCGATGCCGGCCAGTTCGCGGCTGGTGAACGGCCCGTTCGCCGACAACGCCGCGAGCAAACGCGGCATCGACTGGGCCCGGCGTCTGCTGGGCGAGTCCGCCGATCAGGTCGATGCACTGGCCTGGCATGAATGGATGATCCGCGACCTGCTCGCCACCCGTGTGTACCGCGACAGCGTGCGCCGCGCCGCCGATCTGGTGGGCCTCGATGCCAAGGGCCAGCCACGCAAGGCCTTGCTGCTGGATCAGACCAATCTCTCCAGCGGTTCAAGCCTGAGCCCCTACGATCAGGAAACCCATTACACCTCGCTGTGGTGGGCCTCGGTGGTGATCAACGCCTCCCAGGACGGCTTGCTGACGATGCTCAACTGGTTCCAGGCCGCCGATGAGCCGGAGTATCCGAAAGGCATGCTGCGCGTCTCGGCGGATGAACAACACTTCGAACTCAAACCCGTGGGCCTGGCCCAGCAGTTCATCCAGCAACACTGGTTGCACAAGGTGCTGTGGCTGGAAAACGATGCCTTCGAAGTCGATGTGCTGGCGATGGCCGGCGACGATCAGCGCGGCTTGCTGGGTGTGAACAAGGGCACGCGGTTGCAGCGTGTCGATCTGGCGGGCGCCAAGTGCCCGTTGAACAACGGCGCCCTGCGCTACTTCGGCGCCGACAACCGCAGCCGCGACGCGCCCTTCCGTTGCCAGGACGGGCGCGTGCGCTTCGAGCTGCCGGGGCAGACCCTGTTTTCCCTGAGCTGGCGCACTTGATGATCCGCCCGTTGATGTCCTGCCGCGCAGGCCACTTGCCGCGCGATGCCACGTCATCAGGAGTAACGACCATGAACGTTGTGACAAAAATCAGCGAACACATCAAACAAAAAGGCCTGCGTGCGACGCTGGCGAAGGTGTGGAAACACTACGTCTTTTCCCATCAGGAACTGCTGTGGATGGAGCGCGACCTCGTCAGCCCGGTGCCGCCCCACAGCCTCAAACCGTATCCGCCGCTGCGGGTGGTGAAGATCACGCCGGACAACGCCAGCGCCTTCGCCCGCTACTTCGGTGACCGCGTGGGCACCATGGCGGAGCTGGCCAGTGAAGGTCACACCGGGCACATGCACCTCGACGATCACGGCGATGCGGTGGCCTTCATCTGGGGGAGCGCCCGGGACTATTTCGACCGCCACTATTACGGCTGCATGTTCCCGGTGAAGCCCGGCGAGTTCTTCGAGTTCGGCGGTGAACTGACCCGTTCCTATTGGGGCACCGAACTGTCGGTGGACCTGCAACTGGAGCTGTGGAAAGCCATGGCTGCCCAGGGCTGCGACAAGGTCGTGGATGTCTGCGAATTCCACAACATCCCGGCGCTCAAGCTGCACCTGCGCATGGGTTACACCGAACAGGGCCGGATCATGAACGTGTACACCCTGTTCGCTCGCTGGCGTTTCTACCGCGAAACCCGCTACAGCGGTTCGCGGCTGGATGCATTGCGCAAACCTTCCCGTCCCTCTGTCACAGCAACGGCGACCTGAGCCTATGGCGCGATTCGAATGGCGCACCTCGTTGTGCGCCCCTGACTTCCCGGCAGCGGCTTACGAAGCACTGCGCCTGCGGGTGACGGATCACACGCCGTTCAACAGCCTCGGCTGGTTGATCGCGGCAGAGCAGACACTCGACGCGAACGAGCATCTGCACATTCTGCTGGGCTGGGAAGCGGACGAATTGCGCCTGTGCCTGCCGCTGGTGGCCGGTCGTGAACGCTTTGGCGGGCTACCGTTTGCGGTGGTGCATCACCTTGGTTATCCGCTGGCGGATCGTCTGGCACTGCTGTCTGTGCTGACGGCCGACGAGATGCGCCAGGCGCTGCTGCTGATTCGCCAGCGCATGCCCCACGCCTTGCTGCAACTCAACGAACTGTCGGAGCCTGCGGGCGAGGAAAGTGTCCTCACGCAATGGATGGCCCGCAGCTCCAACGCCGAACGACGCCTGAGCTGTCGGGTGCCGGTGCACCTGATCAGCGATGCCGATCATCAGGAAGTCTCCGGAGATCCGCGCTACAAGCTGCGCCGCGCGCGCAAACGGATTGCCGCCTGTGGCGCGGTGGTGCGGCGCATCACGCCCGATGCCCTGACCATGGGCCCGCTGTT
The DNA here is from genome assembly GCF_003576265.1 of Pseudomonas sp. 91RF. Classification (NCBI taxonomy): domain Bacteria; kingdom Pseudomonadati; phylum Pseudomonadota; class Gammaproteobacteria; order Pseudomonadales; family Pseudomonadaceae; genus Pseudomonas; species Pseudomonas sp. 91RF. The sequence goes on along the minus strand of NZ_QWFC01000050.1, from coordinate 20,673 downwards.
GCAAGCCATCCGCGAAGTCGAAGCGGTGAGCTGGAAAGGCGACGAAGGCGTCGGCATCTTCGCCACCGAACGCAGCCGCCGCTGCATCGAAAACGCTTTCACCGCCCTCGCCGCCCGGGGTCTGGTGCGCGTCGTCACGCTGGAACTGGACGGCCGCTGCATCAGCTACCGGCTCGGCCTGCTCGAACAGGGACGGCTCTACGATTACAACCTCGCCTTCCTGCCGCAATACGCCGATCTGGGCAGCGGTCGGGTGTTGCTGGAGGAATGGATTCGCTGGGGGCTCGAGGACCACTGGCGCTGGATCGATGCCTCGCGGGTCAGCCTGGAAAACTCCAGCCACCAATTGCACGAACGCATGACCGGACAACTGGAGCACTGGCGCTGGAGTTTCTATTCCTGGCGGCCGAGCGGTGTTTTGCTGGGGCTGGGATTACGTCTCTGGCAGCGGCTAAAACCGAAGCTACAGCAGTGGCGCGCACGGCAGGTAACGACAAAACCGGCGTCCGTCGTAAAACCGGCAACCCACCCCACCACGGAGGGCGAACATGCCTCGCCAAGTCATAGTCAACGCTGACGATTTCGGCCTGAGCCCGAACGAAAATGCGGTGATCTTCAGCGCGTTCCAGGCCGGGGTCATCAGCTCCGCCACGGCCATGGCCAACATGCCGGCCTTCGAAGCGGCCTGCGCGATGGCTCGTCATCACATGCTGGAAGGTCGAATCGGCCTGCATTTCAACCTGACGTACGGCCGGCCATTGAGTCAGGCGATTCTCGCCCGTCCCACCTTCTGCGACAGCCACGGGGTTTTCGATCTGAGCCTTGCGCGGCACAGTCTTTGGCTGGGTCGCGAAGATCGTGAAGCGGTGCGGGAAGAATTGCAGGCGCAGTGGCAACGTTGTGTGGATCACGGCGTGCGCCCGAGCCACATCGATTCACATCAGCACGTGCACAACATCTGGCCGATCGGTGAGATCGTCGCGCGCTTCGCCGCTCACCAGGGCGTACCGGTGCGACTGGCGCGCAATCTGGGACAGAACCTCAGCCTGCCGAAGCGCCTGTTCAAGGGTTTGCTCAACCGTCGTCTGCAAGGCCTGGCCGGTGCGACCGCAGACTATGTCTGCACCCCGGTGGATCTGCGCAACGAGCCTGCGCCGACCGACGGTGTGCTGGAAATCGTTGCCCACCCGAATCAGCTCGGGGCCGATTTCGGTGATGCCTATCTACAACCCGAAGAGTCCCTGAGCCGCGTGCTAGAGCGCCGGCTGCCGGGGGTTCCACGGGTTTCCTACGCCGACTTGAACAAGGATTTTCTACGCGGTGCCGCGGCACTCGACTGAGTTACACAACTGGCAACACTTTCGAAGATGGCACTTTGAAATGTACTTGCCAGCTTGATCTATACCCACAAAAGCCAACTACAAAAACACCCGGGCTTCGGCCACGGAGGGCATCATGAGCGTCATCGAAAAGCTGCGCGAACGCATCAAGCAAAAAGGCCTGGGCCGCACGTTTTCCACTTTGTGGAAACGCTATGTGTTCTTCCATTGGGAACTGCTGTGGATGGAGCGCGACCTGATCAGCCCGGTGCCGCCACACAAGCTGCGCCCTTACGAAGGCCTGCGCAAAGTCGACATCACGCCACAGAATGCCGGCGCGTTCGGCAAGCATTTCGGTGACCGTGTGCAGACCATGGCCGAACTCGCCAGCGAAGGCCACACCGGGCACATGTACCTGGACGCCGACGGCCACGCCGTGGCCTTCATCTGGGGCAGCACCCGGGATTATCACGACCGCCACTATTACGGCTGCAACTTCCCGGTCCAGCCTGGCGAGTTCTTCGAATTCGGCGGCGAAATGACCCGCGCCTACTTTGGCAGCAGCCTCTCGGTGGACGTACAAGTCACCCTCTGGCAAGCCATGGCCGCCCAGGGTTGCCACAAGGTCGTGGACGTCTGCGAAACCCACAACATCCCGGCGCTGAAGCTGCACATCCGCATGGGTTATCACGAACAGGGCCGCGTCACCCACGTCTATGGATTGTTTGGAAAGTGGCGGTTCTTCCGCGAGACGCGTTATGAGGGTTCGAGACTGGAACCGCTGCGCAAACCGGGACGGCCGGTGGTGACGGCGGCTGCGCAGGCCTGAAATGATGAAGGCGGCCATTCGGCCGCCTTCGTGCGCTCAATTCGGTCTTCAGTTTTTCACCCCCACCCACGTAAAACACATCGGCATCTGCGCCTCGCGGTTCAGGTACTGGTCATACGCCTCTTCCCGGTTCGAATGCGGGTATTCCTTGAAGTGCGCGATGTTCAGCCCGGCGTCGAGGGCGGCGGTGAAGATGGCGCCGAGGTTGTGCACGAACCAGTACGACGGCGCCACCTGTTGCTCGACCTTGCCGACGTAGACGATCGGTTCCTGCTGCACGAACGGCTCGCGGCGAAAGTACGAGGTCGCGAGGCGAAACGGATCCTCGGCGTCGGGATCGACCATTTCCAGGAACGGGTGAGTCTCGTAGATCACCAGTTGCCCGCCCGGTTTCAGGGTCGAGGCGACATGACGGAAGAACTCGCCGATGTCGGGCATCCAGTTGAGGACACCGATGGTGATCAGCGCCACGTCGAAGCGATTGCGCAGTGATTCGGGCAGGTGGTAAATATCGGCTTCGATGAATTCGGCCTGGTGCGGCGAACGGCTGTTCAGCACGCGGGCCTGTTCAAGAAATGCCGCCGACTGATCGACCCCGACGACACTGCGCGCACCCAGCGCGAACAGCGAGAGGCTCTCGCGGCCGTTGTTGCAGCACAGTTGCACGACGTCTTTTCCATCGACGCCAACCTGTTCCAGCAACCCGCGCAGGGTTTCGTCGAGGCAGGAAAAACCGGTCTGGGTGACCTCGCTCAGCAAGGCCTTCCACTCGGCCGATTCCTGATGGTGACGGGCCGAATCGTTCCACGCCTGACGATTGCTCTCGATGGCGTTCTTGTTGTTTGGCACTTCCATGGCGCACTCCGCACGATGCTCCTGATTGAGCGGCCCGAGTCTAGTTGAGCGCGATGATCCAGGTTGTTGCGAACTTGTAAGCCAACGGGCGGCTATAGTTAATAGCCTTGGGGAAAACCGCTTCCACAGGTGCCGCCATGCAAACGCTCAACCGGCTGCTGTTATCCGTCTGTCTGCTCGCCGCCACACAGGCGCAAGCCCTCGACAGCAACTTCAATTACTACGGGGCCGACCAACCCTTCGCCCACCCTGCTCCGCCGTCGCTGAATGCGCAGCCGCCACGAGCGTTCGATGACACGCCGCCACAGGATTTCATCGTCATCCCGGATCGCCACGTGTTCCATGACTCACAGTTGCCGACCGTGGCCGATGCGACGGTGCGGGTGTTTATCCGCACCTACGATGCCGAGCGCGGCATCTACGTCAATGACGAGGTGCTGGACCCGACGTGTCTGCTGGAGTGCCTGAGTCCGCCGAACCCACGAACCAACGCGGTTTACCACTGACGCTTGTCCGGTCGCGCCAGGCCGAGCTTCTCGATGCGATAGCGCAGCATGTCTCGGCTCAGGCCCAGCAAGCGGGCGGACTTGGTGACGTTCCAGTCGGTCTTGTCGAGCATCTTGCGCACCATGTCGCGCTCGACTTCCGGCAGGTTCATCGACTCGGTGTTGCTCGCCGGGCGCGGCTCGAAGTGCGGCACCTCGTGATGCTGGTGCAGCGACGGTTCGTCCACCAGGCTCATGCACACGTTCAACTGGTGCGCGGCGATGGTGTCGCTCGGTGCGAGCAACACGGTCTGTTCGAGCATGTTGCGCAGTTCGCGCACGTTGCCCGGCCAGGTGTAATTGAGCAGCAACTCTTCGGCCTGCTGGCTGAAATGCAGGTTGGGTTTGCCGTAGCGTTTGCCGTGGCTGGCGAGAAAATGCCGGGCCAGCAGCAACGCATCGTCGCCCCGGGCATACAGGCGCGGCACCTTGATCGAGATGATCCGCAGGCGAAAGAACAGGTCGCGGCGAAACTTGCCCTGCTGGACCATTTGTTCGAGGTTGCAGTTGGTGGCGCTGATCACCCGCAGATTGACCTTGCGCTCCTTCACCGAGCCGACCCGGCGAATGGTGCGATCTTCCAGCAGCTTGAGCAGTTTGGCCTGCAGCACCAGGTCCATCTCGCCGATTTCGTCGAGGAACAGCGTGCCGCCGTCCGCCGCTTCCACCAGCCCGACGCGGCGGTCCTTGGCATCGGTGAACGCACCTTTCTCATGGCCGAACAGCTCCGATTCCACCAGGTTGGCGGGGATCGAGGCGCAGTTGAATTCAATGAACGGGCCTTTGCTGCGTACACCATCGAAATGCAGCGCACGGGCCACCAGTTCCTTGCCGGTGCCGGTCTCACCTTCCACCAGCACCGGCGGCAGGTCGCCACCGGTCATGCGCCGCTCGGCTTCAAGCAACTGACCGATGGTGTTCTTCAGATGCAGCATCGGCTCTGATTCGCCGATCAGCGCCTGCACCCCGGACTTTTGCGCCTCACGCTCCTGATAGAACGACAGCGTACGTTCCATCCGTTCGGTGGCCAGGGCCTTGTCCAGCAGCAGCTTGAGCTCCGGCAACGCGACCGGTTTGGTGACGTAATGAAAGGCGCCCTCCTTCATCGCAACCACCGCGTCTTCGACGTTGCCGTAACCGGTCATCATGATCACTTTCAGATCCGGCGCGCTGATGCGCAGCTTCTGGATCAGGTCGTGACCGCTCATGCCCGGCAGCGAGTTGTCGGTCAGCACGATGTCCGGCATGAAGCTTTCCAGCTGCCCCAGCGCGTCTTCAGCCGAATGGCAAACCGTCACCTCGAAGTCTTTGCGTTCCAGGTAGGTCTGAATATTGTCGGCCAACAGTTCGTCATCCTCGACCAGCAGAATGCTGTGTTCCATATTCCCCTCCCGATGCCACTTTAAAGTTGAGACTGACGCGGGTTCCTTCCTGCTCGCGGCTGGCCAGCACGACCGAGCCCTGAAAACGCTCCATGATTCTTTTGACCAGTGCCAGGCCAACCCCGAGGCCGCCCTGCTTGGTGGTGAAAAAGGGTTTGAACACCAGTTGTTGCTGCTGCGCGTTCATGCCTTTGCCGGTGTCCCCCACCGTCATGCAGACCTGGCCGGCGTGGGGTGCCTCAATCTCGACACTCAGCACGCCGCCCTTGGGCATGGCCTCCAGGGCGTTGGCAAACAGGCTATTGAGAATTTGCGTCAGCAGCACCTTGTGGCTGACCACCGGCGGGCAGTCCTGCAGGTTGAGTCGCACCTCGACGCCGTTGCGCCGGATCAGCGCCTCGAACGCGCCGAGGGAATCTTCCACGGCGGCGCGCAGTTCCAGCGCCTCGCCGTCGTCACTCATCGGCCGCAGCGAAACCAGCAACTCCCGGACCCAGCGCGACATGCGGTCCACCTGGCTGATGATGTCGCCGATATTGCGCTGGGCGCTCTGGCTGGCCACTTCCTGGGCCAGTTCGGCACTGGAGCGAATGGTCGCCAGCGGATTGCGCAGGCTGTGGGCCACCGCCGAGGACATCTCCCCCAGGGCGACAAAGGTTTCGTTGCTGATCAGTTGCTGTTGCTGACTGTGCAGCAAGGTCGAGGCACGCCGCACGATCCAGAACAGGCCCAGGTAGATCGCCGCGCCGCCGAGAATCGTCGCCGCCCAGATCGAGGCAAATCCGCGGTCGATGCGATCCACCAGATCCGCCGGTTCCTTGTAGATCTCGACCATGGCGATGACTTTGCTTTTGTCGGCGTTGAACATCGGGATGTAGTTCTCGATGAACAGGTATTTGGGTTCGCGGGAGAGTTTCTGCTCGGGTTTCTCGTCGTCGATCTTGTGATAGCTGGAGGACACCGGCACTTTCATTTCGAACGACTCGTCCAGCTCGTCATCGTCCTCGAACTTGACGCCAATGAGTTCCGGGTTGGTCGACCAGATCACCGAGCGGTCCAGGGCATAGACCGTCGCCAGCAGCACATCCGGCAGGTGTTCGACGTGATCGAGAAACTCGGCCCGCGCCGCGCCATGGGCCAACGGATCGACGTCGGGAAAGTTTTCGTCCTGACGCGGGTCAAGCATTTCGCCCATGGTGCGCAGCGGCGTGATGCCGGCATGGCGCATTTCCGCATCGCCGATGGCCTGGACGAATTGCGCGGTGAGCAGCGCATCGCGTTCGACGCTTTCGGTGACCACGAAGCGCGTGGAGATATAACCCAGCCCCAGCGCCACGGCGGCAATGATGAAAAAACTCGCCAGCGAGAACCAGCGCAGCAGATTGAACTGCGCGCCCCAACCCTTGATGGCGGTCGCCGCAACGTTCGGCGCCGGTGTTTGTTGTTCTTCCAGTCGTTGCATGGGGGTGCCCTGGCGTTTTTTTGTATCGAACCGGTTACAGCCACCTCTCGAATGAGTGTAGGTGGCTATCACCGCAATACAGGACTCAAAGTCGCTAATTGGCCGCTAGCGCATACGGCTCACCGTTTCGCTGCTCGCGGCCGCACGGGTTGGCGTCAACGCCCCGTCTGCCAAGGGCTGCGCGGTCGGGTGCTGACGCTCGGTTTCATCGCGCAGAAAGTCGATGATCGACTGCACCGACTGTTCGTCGAGGCGCAGGTTGGGCATCGGGATCCGCTCGTATTCTTCGAACAGTTGCAGCGCAATCGGGTCTTTTTCTGCCAGTACCCGGTCCGGCTCGCGGATCCAGCGATTGAGCCAGGCCGGGTCACGCTGGCGGGTCACGCCGATCAGGTCCGGGCCGATGTTGCGCATGCCGATGCCTTCACCGTCCTGCGGGCCGAGGCTGTGGCAGGAGGCGCAACGGGTGCGGAACAGTTCTTCGCCATTGCTCGGCGGACGAATCTCCGGCGCATTGGCGTAACTTTGCTCGATGCTCGGCTGCTTCCAGTTCTGCAGGGTGTTGGCCAGTTGATCGGCGAGGATCCACGGGTTTTCGAACGGCGAGGCTTTCATCCAGCGCCCGGTGCTCTGATTGCCGACGATCAGGCTCAGGTTGTGATCCTTGGTGCGGCCGTTGTCGACGCCTTCGATGAACAGCCCGAGTTTCTTGCGCAGGTCGGTGACGTCTTCGAATTCGCCGGTGAGGAATTTCCAGCCGGGGCCGACCTTGAAGCGTTGCGCATAGGCCTTGAGCACCTCGGGTGTGTCGCTCAGCGGGTCGATGCTGATCGAGTAGAAAAAGATGTCCTGCCCGACCCGGTCCCCCAGCAGTTTCTGCACCTGGCGCAGGCGTGCGGTTTCCAGGGGGCAGGAGTCGCTGCAGGAAGTGAAGATGAAGTTGATCACCACAACCTTGTCCTTGATCAGGTCATCGAAAAAGCGCACCTGCTTGCCGTCCTGATCGGTCAGCAGGGTATTGGGGAAATAGTCGCCACCCCACGGGGTGGCGGATTCGCTGGCACCTTCGGGCAGCGCTTGATGGGCGATGAGCACCTGACTGCCGAGCAGGCAGGTGACCAGCACCAGGATCAAGTGCATGCCCAGGGCGCGGGAGCGCGGCGTTGGCCGGGTCATGTCGGCTCCCTCCCTGCTCATGGCTTCACGACCACTTGCGGGCCGAAGCCATCGCCAGTGCGGAAGGTCGGCAGCGCGGCGGAGTTGACGTAGCGCACGCCATCCCAGCTCGGCAGCGGAGTCGGCATCAACTGCAGTTGCCCGGGTTTCTCGAGGTCCCAACGCAGCAGCATCGAGTTGTCCTCATGCTGGGTGTTGTGACAGTGCTCCATGTAGGTCCCGGCAAACTCGCGGAAGTTGATCGCCATTTCCACGCTGTCCAGCCCGTCGGCTTCGGAGCCGATGCGATAGACATCCTTGCGTGCCCATTTTTCCCATTCAGGCGGGGCCTTGCCGCCACGGCTGAGGATGATCCCTTCCTCGAAGTGCACGTGCACCGGATGGCTCCAGCCCTTGCCGCCGAGTTTGATGTTCCACACCTCCAGGGTGCCGAATCCGGCGGTGCCGGCATCGGTCGGGCCGCTGGCCAGTTTGGTTGACGCGTTCAACCGGCGCGGGTCCATGTGGAAGCCGAAGCCGCCATCGGTCTTGACCGTCCACGGTGCTTCGTCGGTACCGTCGCTGCGGCCGAAGGTGAAGGTCCGGTGACGGGCGTTGGCCAGCAGCGCCTTGTCGGCGGCGTTGTCGCGGTGGATCTTCAGCGGGATCATCACCATGCCTTCAGCCTTGCCCGGTTTGGCCGGTTCGTAGGCTGCCGGGTCCATGGCCAGGTCCTGGCCGGTGAAAGGCTTGACGTTGAGCTGCAAGACCTTGCCCACCGCCGGATCGCCCTTGTCCCATTGCGGGCCTTTGCTGGTCTGCTTGATCACCGCCAGGTACTTCTCGGAGAGCACGTCGGACAGCGAGATCGTCTCTTTCGGGCCTTTGCCGTCGTCCTGGGCCTGGAGGTTGACGAAGAACAGCTTGTCGCCCGGCTTGATGCCGTTTTTCGAGAAGTTGACGATGATGTCGAACCGCTCGGCGATGCCCTGGGTCGGCAGGATCGCGTTGTGGTTCTGTTTGTCGCCGTCGGCATCCAGGTCCATCGAGCCGTCGAACGGCACGCTGTGCTCCATGATGTTGCCGTCGTTGGCGATCATGTGGAACGGTACGCGGCTGTAGGAAACGCCGGAGTTCTTCGGCCCCTGGAATTCACCGCTGGTGCCTTTGATTTCCCGTACCAGCGCAAGCTTGAAGTAGCGCGAGACCGAACCGTTGAGGATGCGGAACCGATAACTGCGGGCGCGCACGTCGAGGGTCGGTTTCCACTGCCAGTTGACCAGCACCTGATCGCCGATGAAGCCGTCGGTGTTGAACGGGTTGAACCACAACTGGCCTTCCTGATCCCAGGCCTTGTCGGCGAACACCAGGTTGACGTCGTAGTCGCGGTTACCCCACGGCAAGGCGCTGCCGCTGGGGAAACGCAGATTGACCCCATCGTTCACCGATTCGTTGCCGCGATCCAGGGCACTGTAGTAGTTCATCATCGCCGCGTTGCCCTTGTAGACATTCTGCGCGGTGAAATCGAGCATGTGGTCGTGGAACCAGTGGGTGCTCATGGTTTCGCGCCAGTCGCCACGGATCTTGATGGTGCCGTGGTCGCAGGTCTTCTTCGCAGGCTGCAGGTCGTTGACCCACAGGGTTTCCCCTGGCGCGCACGGGAACGCCGCGCGCGGATCTTCGGCCTTGGTGTTGATGCTGTCGTAACCGGCGAGCTGGATCGGCCAGCGATAGTCGTAGTACTGGCCGGGGAAGAAAAACGCGTTGGCATAGCCGTCGCTTTCCGCCGGCGCGTGGCCGTTGTGTTCGTGGGTGGTGATGGTGTGCAGGCCGAAACCACGGTTGGCCGACGGATCGATCGGCAGGCCGTTGTAGTGACGCATCATCACCGGTTGGCCGTAGCGCACCATCAGCAGTTTCGGCGGCAGCGTGCCGTCGAAGGTCCACACCGAGTTGTGGTTCTGCACCGGCATCGCCGGGTGGAAACGTGCATCGACACCCTTGGCGGTGCCATCCGTCGCCGGCACGCCGGCAACGTTGTGGTACAGACCGCCGGGACCGAACTCGCCGACGGCATAACCGTGCATCTGCCGGCTGTCACGCAGACCGCCGTTCAGACGCGCACCGGTCTGCACGGTCTTGTAGGCGACTTGCGGGTAGAACTCGTTCCAGCGCTGGTGAGCCCAGCCTTTTCCCGGTGGCCGGCCTTCGGCGGACGAGCCGATATGGCGATTGAGGAACAGCTCGATCTGCGACTGCCACGGGTTGCGGTCGACGACGTTGGAGAACTGGCTCGGGAACGGTGTCAGCCCCGGTTGCCGCAAAAACGCGTCCAGCGCGGTGCCGGGTGGTGCGCTGCGGGCGACGCTGCTCGGGTCCTGGGCCGGCGCCGGGCCGATGGCCGCAGGCGGAAAACCCAACGGTGCGGCCGGGGTGGTCGGGTCGAGTTTTTCCGGACCGAACTCTTCGAACAGGACGATTTGCTGGGTAAACGGCTGAGCGCCAAACAGCGGGCTCGGCTTGCCGTTGGTGGGGTAGTTGAAACTGGTCTGCACGGCCGGTGGCAGGATGTTTTCCGAACGCGTGGTGTTGCGCGTGCCTTTCACCCCGTCGGGCAGATCGAAGGAATCTTCGTTGGCTTCGGGCATGGTCAGGATGGCGTTGAGGGCCGCCGGTTCATCGGCCGGCTCGTCGTAATATGCGGACGGGTCGGAGGCTTCCGGCTGGTTTTCGTCGTCGATCGGGCTCGCTCGGACTCCAGCCATGTTGCCCAGGGCCAGCATCAGAAAGACGCTCAAAGGCGTCAGCAGAAACAGCTTTTTGGGGTCACGCGTTGTTCTGTCCATCACCAGCCGCCTCATCAAAGGAAGGGGTGATGGTGTTTTGCAATTAGCTCGCCAACGTATTAATCCCCGCCGAAACAGGCTGTTACAGACGCTGTTTCATTCCCCACTCCCCGGTGACCGGGGCCTGACACCCGCTCCTGGGGAAAAGTTCACCCCATTTACTGGATGAGCTGAAACGCCAGACGAACGGTGGTGCCCTCGCCTTCGCGGCTGTCCAGAGTAACGCCGCCGCCGAAACGCTCCATGATCCGTTTGACCAGCACCAGCCCTACGCCGAGGCCGCCCTGCTTGGTGGTGAAGAACGGCCGGAACGCCATGCTGCGCTGTTCTTCGTTCATGCCTTTGCCGGTGTCACTGAGCATGACGCTGACGCCGCCGTTGTTTGTGGGTTCTAGCGTAATGGTCAGCGTGCCGCCCTTGTCCATCGCCTCCAGTGCGTTGGCCAGCAGGCTGTTGAGGATTTGCGTGAGCTGCACCGGCTGGCTCAGCACCATCGGCGTCTGCTGCGGATGAAACACCACGTGCACGCCCGCCTTGGCGATCTGTTGTTCGAACGCCACCAGACTTTCATGCAGCGCCGCCACCAGGTTCACCGGCTCTGGCTCGTCATTGAGCGGTCGCAGCGACTGCAACAGTTCGCGCACCCACTTCGACATGCGATCGACCTGACCGATGATGTCCTTGATGTTCTTCTGCGCCGGCCCCGCGTCGAATTCCAGGGCCAGTTCGGCGCTGGAACGGATGGTCGCCAGCGGGTTGCGCAGGCTGTGCGCCACCGCCGAGGACATCTCGCCCAATGCGACAAAGGTTTCATTGGCAATCAGTTGCTTCTGCTGCACAGCCAGCAGGATCGCCGCCCGTCGCACGATCCAGTACAACCCCAGATAAATCAGGCCGCCGCCCAGCGCGGTGGCCAGCCAGATCAGCGCCAGACCGCGCCCCATGCGGGCGATCAGGTCTTTGGGTTCCTTGTAGATCTCGACCATCGCCGTGACGTTCTTGCCATCGGCGTCGAACAATGGAATGTAGTTCTCGATGAAGATGTAATCCGGCGGCACCACGAACTTCTGTTCTTCACGGCCCTTGTCGACGTTGTGGTAACTGGCCGACACAGGAATCTTCTCGTTGAACGCACGATCGAGGTCTTCATCGGCATGGATACGGGTGTTGACCAGTGCGGGGTTGGTCGACCAGATCACCAAGCGATCCGGCGCGTAAACGTTGGCGAGGATCACGTCCGGCAGATGCTCGATGTGATCGAGAAATTCGCCCCGGGCGCTGGCCCGGGCCGCCGGGTCGACGTCGGGAAAGTCGCGGTCCTGGCGCGGGTCCAGCAAGTCGCCCATGGTGCGGATATTGGGAATCGAAACGTGGCGGACCTCAGCCGATGCGATGGCCTGGATGAACTGTGCCGTCAGCAAGGCATCACGCTGCACGCTTTCCTCGATCACGAAACGCGTGGACACCGTGCCGAGCGCCACCGCCACCGTGCCGATCACCGCCATGCTGATCAACGAAAACCAGCGCAGCAGATTGAACGGCTGCTTGCGCGAGCCCAGCCGCAGGCTGCTCTCCTCGACCGGTAGCGATTTTGACTGCATGTTCATGACGGCGACTTCCCGATACGTCCCTATAGGGTTATAGCCCACGGTTGGGTGATTGCCCGGATGCGGGGGGTGAACGGCCCCGGTGTCGCCGCTCAACGGAGTCGGGAGTGTGCTGAATGGATCAACTACTTACGACGCTACGTAGCGAACGATGCTATCGATCCTCCCGGGTGTGCCACAGGCGCAATAAGTAGATGCTCGATCCTACTATTTCGTACCGCATCTCGTAGTGCCCAACCAGAATCCTGCGCACATCGCGCGGCTCGAACTCTTCCAGGCGTTCACCCAGGCGAGGATTGCCCATCAGCATCATTGGCGCAGCGGTGAGTTGTTGAATCGTTCGCGCGGCGGCCGGTTGATTCACCGCCGATAAAAATTCGTAAAGCCTTGTGAGATCGGAAAGACCTTTGCTGGTCCACTTCAACTCCATCAGCGGGGTACCGCAAGAGGCGTATCGGTACTCAAACTGTCGGCCCATGCCTGTACGGCCTGATGATCAATGACCCGGCCAGCGTCAACATCGGCAAGCGCCTCAAGCGTCAGCCGGCTGCGTTCCTCTTCTTGGTCAATCCAGGCGCTGAGGGCTTGTTTCACAATCCAGTTGCGCGAACGCTCCAGACGCTCAGCCATCAGATCAACCTTTTCAGCCAGTTGCACAGGGACATGTGCAGTCACAGATCGGGTTTTCATTGTTGTAGCCATGTGGAGTTAACTCCTGAAAGTTGAAGGCATAGGTTGCTCACGTGACGGCAACTTATGCTCAGGCTAGCCTCGATGATTGTTTTTGCGTGGCTATGATACAAACTGAATCAAAGTTAATCACAATAACTAAGTACCTGCCACGGCGCCCGACGGAGTACGGAGGCCACCGCAGGAAAAAACTCCTTGTGATGAGTCATACAGTGAGCGGCTCCCCCACAACCCCCAATCCTGGGGACTGTCGCCCGATGGCCGCACTGCAAAAAATCCCTCCCTCACTCGCCAAGCCTTGCGCCATGGGCCTCTGCGGCCCGTTGCCAGGCCGTTGGTATGGAAGTTGTAAAGCCCCTCTGCAACTGACCCGCCCCCGAGGGGCAGGCACTTCGATAGAGGGATTAACTCATGCACCCTTTACTGTCCAAAACCGCGACCGTCCTGGTCGTGAGCGCCCTGGCCCAGGGCATTGCCCAGGCCGCTCTGTTCGCCGTCGATCCCGGGCCCTATGCCCCGGCGACCGGCGGATTTGCCAGTTGGTATCAGGACACCCACGGACGCACCCTGGACCTGTGCCTGTCCAAAGCACTCAGTTCCCGCGTACCGAGCACACCCGGCGCACCTTCGTACATGTGCTCGCTGATCCCCGCGCCGGGAGTATTCGATGACACCCAGCCGATCGTCTTCCCGGGCAATTTTCCCGACGAAGCGTTCTGGTTCACCGCCGACGGCACCGTGGTCGATGCGGCCCGGGGCATCAACCTGTCTTACGGCTCGGCCGTGGAAGCGGCGTTCAGTGGTGGCGATCCGGTGGAAGGCGACCAGATCAGCTTCGCCCGCATCCGCATCCGGGTCGATGTGCCCACCGCCGGCACCTACGTGATCACTCACCCCTACGGCGTCGAAGTGTTCAACGTGGACACCCCCGGTCGTCGCGCAATCAACATGACCCGCGACATCGGCATCGGCAGCCCGAAAACCTACGACGGCGCGCTCAAGGGTGACGTCGGGCCGTTCCTGCGCAGCGTCAACGGACCCTACACCGAAACCAATCCGGTGAGCGGCGGCGCCGAACAGTTCGTCGGCGACCCCAACCTCGAAGAAGCCGTGACCGGCAGCCCGTTCAACACCAACTTCCTGCGCATCGAAGGCCCCGGCGGAATCGATCTGCGCACCACGGTGTTTGCGGTCTCCGGCAAGTTGTCGACGGTGGTTCGGCCGACGCCGCTGATTCCGCAGCGCAGCACCTATTCGCGCAAGCCTGGCACCAGCGCGCCCGTGGCCCAGCAAGACGTGTTCGTGCTGGCGCCGCCTGCCCCGGCCACCGTGGCGGTCACCAGCAGCACGCCGGTGCTCAACCTCACGGAAGCCGACAGCACCGGCAGCTGGTACGCGCAATCACCGATCAACCCGACCTTGCCGACCACCCTGCAAGTGACCGCCGACAACCACCTGGCCATCGCCAGCAGCACCCCGACCACCCTGCCCATGCCCCTGACCGACCTGGTGGTGATCCAGCGCGCCGAGTACAGCCTGAGTTCCGGGCAACTGACCGTGGTGGCCTCGACCAGTGACGAAACCTCGCCACAAGTGCTCACCGCCACCTCCGGCACCGGCGCCGCCATTGGAGCCCTCGGCGGTGACGGCGCAGTGAAAACCCTGGCCACCGGGATCTCGCCGATTCCGCCGGCCAGGGTCCGGGTGACGTCGTCCAACGGCGGCAGCGATACCGAAGAAGTGGTCATCGTGCAATGAACGCTCACATGCCCAGATCCGCATCAGGAGGCATCATGAACAAGTGGCCACGCTTCGCGCTCAACGCGCTCGGGCTGACAATCTCGCTGACCGGCAGTGCGTTCGCGCAACTGGCCGCCGTCGATCCCGGCCCTTATACCTTCGCCACCGGGAAATTCCCGATGTGGTACCAGGACAACAACCTGCTGTCGATGGAACTCTGCCAGTCCCGCGCCGCCAGTTCGCGAGTGCCGGCTGCCACCCCGCCGGCGTACATGTGCACCCTGCTGCCGGAGCCGGGGATTTTCGACGATACGCTGCCGATGGTCTTCCCCGACAACTGGCCGCCGGAAGCCTTCTGGTTCCTGGCGGAAACCAACATCCCTAACAACGGGGCCGGTTACGGCATGGACGCTTATGTTGCCGGGGTCGAAGCGGCATTTGCCTCGGGAAACCCGGTGGACGGTGATCAGCAGAGCTTTGCGCGGATCCGTATCCGGGTGAACGTTCCCGTGGCCGGCACTTACACCATCACTCACCCGTACGGTGTGGAGACCGTCAACGTCACCACACCGGGCCGGCGGGCGATCAACATCACCAAGGATGTGGGCATCGGCGCACCGGGCAATTTCAGCGGTGCGCTCAACGGCGCCATCGGGCCGTTCCTGCGCAGCATCAACGGCCCGTACACCGAAGTAAATCCGGACACCGGCAACGTCGAAACCTTCGTCGGCGACCCGAACCTCACCGAAGCGGTGACCGGCAGCCCGTTCAATACCAACTTCGTGCGGATCGACGGTCCCTCGGCTGCCGGTACGATTCAGACCAACCTGTTCACCGTCGCCGGCAAGGTCCTCGACAACCGCCAGCAAACCCACGTGGAAATCGACCGTGCCACCTACCGCCGCACGTCGGCCGGTGTGCGTGCCGAAGTGTTCGCCAAGGCCGACAACAGCTCGACGCTGTGCTTTCGTGAAAGCCTGGCGCTGCTCCCCGGCCCACCGCCGACGCCTTGCCAGACCAGCCTGCTGAGCGACAACAACGGCTTGTTTTTCGGCCAGCGCCTGGGCAACGGAACCCTGCCATCAGTAGTGGTCGTGACTGCCACCAACCCCGCCGGCACGACGCGTCCGACCGCCGTGTCGAGCAAGCTGACCGACGTGGTAAAAATCCAGACCGCCCGCTACAGCTGGGCCAATCACAGCCTGCTGATCGAAGCCACGTCGACCGATGAAGTCGCCGTGCCGGACATGGTCGCGCAAGGCTACGGACGCCTGTCGAAGACCGGCACCCTGCAAAAAATCACCGTCGCCGACCTGACCCAGCCACCGGCTACCGTTACGGTCAAGTCCGCCGCTGGCGGGAGCGACACCGAGCCGGTCGTGGTCGTCGGCAATGCACCGGACACTGGAGAAAACCAAGCGCCGCTGTCCGTCGCCGACACCGGCAGCACCAGCTTCGGCGTGCCGATCACCCTCAACGTCCTGGCCAACGACAACGACCCGGACGGCAACGTACCGCTGACCATCACCGCGCTGACCCAACCGCCGGCCGGCCAGGGCACCGTGGCCCTGAACGGCACCACCTCGGTGGTCTACACCCCGCCAGCCGTGGTCAACGCACCACTGACCACGACCTTCACCTACAAGGCCCAGGACAGCAAAGGCCTGGCCTCGGTGAACCCGGCCACGGTGACCATCAGCGTCGCGCCGAACCGGCCACCGACCGCCGTCGCCGACAGCGTCGCCACATTGGGTGTCGCGATCCCGATCAACGTCCTGGCCAACGACACCGATCCGGAAGGCAACGTGCCGCTTGGCGTCGCCAGCCTGACCCAGCCGCCGGCAGGACGCGGCACGGTCAGCACCGACGGCACGGTGATCACCTACACCCCACCGGCCACCGTGACCACCGCGTTCACCACGACCTTCACCTACATCGCCCGGGATAGCTTCGGCGCCCTGTCGACGCCGGCCACAGTCACCGTGCAGGTGTCGCCACGGCCAGCGGCGGAAACCTTCACGATCACCACCTCGACCGTGCAGGCCCGCTCCGGCAACCGCTTCAACTGGGACTTCGCCGGCACCTCGTCGGTGACCACCGGCAACACCATCACCGTGCAGGTCACCACCCCGACCGGGCTGGTCACCCTCGGCACGACGACGGTACCGGTCACCGGACGCTGGCGGCTGACGTTGAACAACACGACGGTAGTGCCATCGGCCAATCCGACCGCCACCATCCGTTCGTCCCAGGGCACCGTGCGCACCATCTCGGTGACCACCCTCTGAACCTACGCCCCACCCGCCCCACACCGCCTGGCGCGGAGTGGGTGGGGCCGGTCTCAGCCACGATTTCAGGTTTGCGCAACACGACACACCACAGGACAACGCCATGAACACGCCGACCGCCGCCCTGCTTTGCCTGCTCGCCCTGTGCGGCAGTGCGGGCGTGCGCGCCGACGACCTGATGGACAACGACGACCTGGCGCCCTCCGCCGACCTCGGCGAACTGCCGTCCCCGGTGGGCCAGCAAGCCCTGATCGATCAGAACGGCCAGGCCAACCTCGCCCTGCTCTCGCAGAACGGCCAGTCGCTGCTCGGACGAATCGTGCAGTCGGGCAGCAATCAGGAGGCGTACATCCTGCAACAAGGCAGCGACCTGATGGCCTTGATTACGCAAAACGGCTCCGGCAACGCCGCATCCATCACCCAGAACGGCAGCCACAACCGCGCGCAGATTTCGCAAAACGGCAACAACAACGACGCCAGCATCGAGCAGGCCGGCACGGGGCTGCAAAGCGCCGTGACCCAGTCGGGCAACGGCATGAGCGTTTCGGTCAAGCAATATCGCTAAGCACTGCAATCATCGGAGAGTTCATCATGTTCAAACTGACGCCCCTCACCGCCGCCATCCTGGTCATGATCAGTGCCCAGGCCATGGCCGACGACAGCCTGTCCACCCAGAGCCAGGTCGGTACTGCCAACATCGCCGATGTGAAGCAGACCCAGGCCCCGTTCAGCAGCGCCACCCAGACCCAACTGGGCCAGGGCAACGACGCCGCGGCCGTGCAAGACCATGCCAGCAGCGTCATCACCCAGGACGCGGTCGGCGACTACAACGCCGCCTATGCCGAACAACTTTACGAAGACAACGGCACCATCACCCAGCAACAGACCGGCGCCTTCAACACCACCCACGCCAGCCAGTCGCTGGGCTTCGGCTCACCCAACACCGCCCTGCAACAACAGCAAGGCACCGGCAACTTCTCGTTCGTCTATCAGGACTCGCAGAACGGCAGCGAAGGCAAGACCTTCCAGTTCGGCGACAGCAACGAAGCCAACATCGAGCAACTGTACGAAGGCAGCGGCAACAGCTCGGTGATCACCCAATACGGCACCGCCAACTACGGCACTGCCGAACAGGTCACCCACAACGGCGGGCAGATCGGCATCAACCAGGCCGGCGAAAACAACTACGCCTACGGCGACCAGCGCAACGGCACCGGCGGCAACATCACCATCAACCAGTTCGGCAACCTCAACGGCACCGAGATCTGGCAAGACTCGCAACTGGCCAGCCAGGCCACCGTCAACCAGTACGGCGACAGCAACGAAACCGTGGTCGACCAGAGCTACGGCGAAAACAACACCGCCGCAGTCACTCAGGTCGGCAATACCAACGCCATCTATGCCGACCAGTTCGAATCGGTCAACTCGACCCTGGCGCTGTATCAAGTCGGCAACGGCAACGTGCACTACACCTACCAGAGCGGCGACGGCCACACGCTCAACGCCACGTCCGTGGGCAACGACAACAAGGTCTACGCCAGCAACTGGAAAGGCCCGCAACACGGCGGCCAGTTTGGCAGCAACCAGCGTGCGACGATCAATCAGGCGGGTAACGGCAACATCGCCAGCTTCACCCAGGACGGCGTCGGCCACATCATGACCACTCACCAGACCGGGACCGGCAACAAAACCACAGTCAGTCAGGCCGATTCCTACAACGAGCTGTACTTCGATCAGAACGGCAGCGACAACATCCTGATCTCCGATCAACGCGGCACCACCAACCTGGCCCAAGGCACCTCGAACGGCACCGGCAACAGCACCGAGTTCGACCAGTCCGGCACCGGCAACCAGGCCTACACCGCGCAGCTGTATGGCAGCGACAACATTATCACCGTGAAACAGGCTGACACCATGAACGTCGCGTACGTGACCCAGGGGGGCACCGGGAACATTGCCAATGTGGATCAGAGCGGGATGACACAGACCGCGAATATTCAGCAGTTCGGGTCGGCTAACCAGGCGACGGTGTTGCAGCAGTAAGGGTTGGGTGTTGGAAAACCGCGATCTGTTGAGGGTCGCGGTTTTTTTTGCGCTGAGGCTCGAGTGGCGTCCTACGGAAAACGTACCGTTTTCAGAAAATCGGGGACTTTTCTGACGAATTCTGGCGGTTGGCCGTCGGAAGTGCAGGCTCTAGGATTTGCCGGGACAACTTGATCCTCATGGAGCTTGGCCAACATGCAATTCATCCAGACAGCGACGACAGCCACACCGTTACCGAATAGACTTCCAGGCACCAAACCCGGAGGTTCCATGATCGACCCGTCTTTGATCGACCCACTGTGCCCGGTTGTTTCGGATCTTGATCCTGAGGAGCAGGCTGCGAGTTATGACCGTTGGTTGATCGCCAAAATACAAGCTTCCATGAATGACCCACGCCCGAGCATTCCTAATGACCAGGTGATGGCCGAAATGCATGCCCTGATGGAAGCAAAGCGTAAAAAATACGATGCAGGTTGAGTGGCAGCCCGAAGCTCGGGCTGAACTCCTGCACATTCTTGACTACATCAGTGACCGTAATTTCAAAGCGGCTAACAAGCTTTCAAACGCTATTGAAACCGCCACGGCTACCCTTGCCAAACATCCACACCTCTATCGAGTGGGGAGAACTCCCGGCACTCGTGAGATGGTCGTACATCTCAACTACCTGCTCATTTACCAAGCGGTGGGCCGGATAAATATTTTGGGCGTTGTGCACGCACGTCAGGAATATCCGTGATGTGGCGCTCGGTCACAGAATGAATGACCTCACTGAAGCAAAAAAAACGCGACCCATTGCCGGGTCGCGTTTTTTATTGGGGATGGATCAGTCCTTCAGCTCGACGTGATCCAAGGCCTGATTTACGGCCAGCTCACTCAACATGAGGATCTGCGCGATACCCAAAGCGGTCTTGCGGTGGGCGGGGTCGAGGGCGGCGGCGAAGTTGTTGAGCATTTCGCTGGCGGAGCCCAGGGATTCGCAGGCGTTGGCGAGCAGGGATTCGGTGTTGTAGGCCGGGTTGGCGAGGTACATCGGGGCGGGTTCGTTGACGCTGCCCATGATGTGGGCGCCGGGGCATAGGTAATGATCGGGGGCGCGTTCGGCAGCTTCGTGGAGGTTTTTCGAGTTGATGGGGGGGTATGGGGAGGTTGGGGCGGGTTCGGGACTGGCTTGGGGTTCGGGTGGGGTGGGGGGTGGTTTTTTCATGGTCATTTCGTCCTCATTGATGGTTGCAGCCGGCCCAATCGACTTCCAGGAAGAATGGGTGGCAGCTGTACGCGGGCTGGAAATCCGGGGAGAACGCGACCCGGCAGACATGAATGTCTCCCGCGCACAGCCGCCATAACAGCGTGCACACAATGAAGGTGCGCAAGCATACGTTATGAAAAGCGATTTCGCTTTCTCGCACATCCGGGTTTCCAGACCCGATCGCTGAATTGGCAGCGACCGAAACAGGCTAGAGCCCGCGCTTCCGACGGACAACCTGAAAACCTTGTGGGAAGGATCGTTAAAACAGACACAACTTTTAAACATTCAAGAATGGAACGCGGAGCGTCCCGGGCTGCATTCCCACGCGGAGCGTGGGAACGATCAAAGCAAAAGCAGTCTGCTTTTCGCTTCTCACCACTCAACACGATGAGCGTTAGCTCAAGTACCGCTTTTGACGTACCGGCCCCTTCGGCAGGCTGAGTGGAGGGATTTATCCGGGGGTGGGCGCGCAGCGCCGTTCGACGAAGTCGAACACATCGAGAGGAGGTGCAGCGAAGCAAACCGGAGGCGATGCCCCCGGATGAATCCCGGAGCGAAGGAACCCCGAGCCCCAGCGAGGGGCCGAACGCCGGGGCCCAGACCTTTGGTTACTTTGGGGCGTTTGCCAAAGTGACCCGCTGTAAGAGCTGTCTCTTATACACATCT
>NZ_QWFC01000028.1:0-65826 GCF_003576265.1 Pseudomonas sp. 91RF | reverse complement strand
AGTGAAACGATGCATCGCCGATGGTAGTGTGGGGTTTCCCCATGTGAGAGTAGGTCATCGTCAAGATTAAATTCCGAAACCCCAATTGCGAAAGCAGTTGGGGTTTTGTTTTGCCCGCAGGAAAGTTCGTACAGCATTCTCGGACGCCTTACGGCTGCCCTCGCCAGTCGAGAATGCTAAGGTTCAGCCCTAGCTTTTGTATTTTTCCAAGGAAGCCTTATGCCGGACACACAGTCCCTCAACGCTGCATTCATGGTGGTTCAGAGCAACAGCCTGGACGAGCTGCGCAGCCTTGTGATCAGCATCATGCGGCGTTATCCGCTAGCTCCCTTGGAGAACGAAATTGCGCTCGTGCAGAGCAACGGTATCGCCCAATGGCTCAAGCTGGCTCTGGCAGAGGATCCCGAAGAAGATGATTTGGGCGGCTGCGGTATTGCTGCGGCAATTGATGTGCAATTGCCGGGTAGTTTCATGTGGCAGCTATATCGCATGGTTCTTGGGCGAGATGAGATCCCGGCCAAGTCCTTGCTCGACAAGACCCCTCTGACCTGGAGGCTGATGCGCCTGTTACCGCAGGTCATCGACCTGCCGCATTTCGACCCCCTGCAACGATTTCTGACCCATGACACCGACTTGCGCAAGCGCTACCAGTTGTCCGAGCGACTGGCGGATCTGTTCGATCAGTATCAGGTGTACCGTGCCGACTGGCTCGAAGATTGGGCCGAGGGGCGCCATCAACTACGAAATGTCAGGGGGGAGGTGAAACCGCTGCCCAGCACCAGTTGCTGGCAGGCAGAGCTATGGCGTGCATTGCTTGAAGATGTCGGTGAGCAAGGCATGGCTCAAAGTCGGGCTGGCGTGCACCAGCGATTCATCGAGTGCATCAACAACCTTGAAAAAGCACCGACAGGCTTGCCGTCACGGGTAATCGTTTTCGGAATCTCCTCTCTGCCTGCACAAGTACTCGAAGCATTGGCTGGGCTGGCCCGTTTCAGCCAGGTCCTGCTCTGCGTACACAATCCTTGCCGTTATCATTGGGCCGATATCGTTGCCGACAAGGATCTGTTGCGTCATCAATACAAGCGTCAGGCTCGCAAGAGCGGCATGCCCGCAGTGCTGGATCCGGAGTCACTGCATCAACACGCCCACCCGCTACTGGCAGCCTGGGGCAAGCAAGGTCGTGACTACATCAATCTGCTCGACAGCTATGACGACCCTGGCAGCTATCGCGCGGCATTTCGCAATGGTCGTATCGATCTGTTCAGCGAAACAATCCCGCAAAACATGCTCAATCAACTGCAGGACGACATTCTGGAGCTGCGCCCGCTCAGCGAGACGCGTGAGCTCTGGCTCGATGTCGATCTGAAGCAGGATCAATCGATTCGATTCCACATCGCGCATAGTGCACAACGTGAAGTCGAGATTCTCCATGATCAGCTCCTGGCTCGATTCAGCGCCAATCCCGATCTTCGCCCCCGCGATGTAATCGTGATGGTGCCCGACATCGACAGTTATGCGCCGCATGTCCGTGCGGTGTTCGGGCAGCTGGATCGTCATGATCCACGGTTCATTCCTTTCACGCTGGCCGACCAGGGGCAACGCGGTCGCGACCCATTGCTGATTGCCGTCGAACATCTGCTCAAACTGCCCGACAGTCGTTTCCCCGTCAGTGAAATACTCGACTTGCTCGATGTGCCGGCGTTACGCGTACGGTTCGGGGTGGAGGAGCGGGACTTGCCGACACTGCATCGCTGGATCGAAGGCGCCGGGGTGCGTTGGGGGATTGACGCTGAACAACGTGCCGGACTGGGATTGCCAAATGAACTGGAGCAGAACAGCTGGCGATTCGGACTGAAGCGGATGCTCCTTGGATATGCGGTTGGTGATTCCAGTGCCTGCGCGGGCATCGAGCCCTACGACGAAATTGGCGGCCTCGATGCCGCGCTGATCGGTCCGTTGTCCGCCTTGCTGGATGCCTTGGAGTACTCGCACCAGCAATTGCTGAAGCCTGCGAAACCTCAAGAGTGGGGGAGTCGGCTACAGGTACTGATGCAGTTGTTTTTCAAAGCGAGCAATGAGCATGACGAATACTTGCTGACTCAACTTGAGGATCTGCGCGAAACATGGCTGGAGACCTGTGAATCTGTCGGACTGGAAGATGAGTTGCCGCTGACCGTTGTTCGCGAGGCCTGGCTGGCCGGGCTGGATCAAGGGCGCTTGTCTCAACGGTTTCTGGCCGGTGCGGTGAATTTTTGTACCTTGATGCCGATGCGGGCAATTCCCTTCAAGCTGGTTTGCCTTCTGGGCATGAACGATGGCGATTATCCCCGGGCACAACCACCGCTGGACTTCGACCTGATGGGCAGCGATTACCGGCCGGGAGATCGCTCCCGCCGTGAAGATGATCGCTATCTGTTGCTCGAAGCATTGCTGTCTGCTCGCCATGAGCTGTACATCAGTTGGGTTGGACGCAGCATTCGTGACAACAGTGAACGGCCACCCTCGGTGCTGATCGGTCAGTTGCGCGATCATCTCGCCAATGGTTGGCGAACAACTGATGAAAGTGCGGATTTGTTGCATGCCATGACCCAGGAACACCCGTTGCAGCCATTCAGTTCACGTTACTTCCATGAAGGTGATGAACTGTTCAGCTATGCCAATGAATGGCAGGTGCTGCATCAACGTCATGAGCCTGATGAAGTGAAAGGAATGCTTGAACCCCATGTCCAGGATGAGCCGCTCGGCCTTGCGCTGCTGCAGGATTTTCTGCGTAACCCGGTTCGACACTTTTTCACTCAACGCTTGAAGGTTTACTTCGAAGCGGCACAAGTACCTCAAGCCGATGAAGAGCCCTTTGTGCTGGATGCCTTGCAGCGATACACCCTCAGCAGCAGCTTGCTCGACGCGGCCTTGAGGTATCCGGAGAGTGTTGAACAGGCGCTTGAGGCTCAGGCTCGGCGCCTGCAAAACAGCGGGCTGCTGCCCATGGCGGGATTCGGAGAGTGCCTGCAACGAGAGCTGATCGAACCGCTTCCCGACTTGCTGCACCGCTATCAACAACTGCTGACGCTTTGGCCTACTCCGCTGACCAGTGCGCTCCCGATCAATCTTGAATGGCAGGGATTACGTCTGGAAGGATGGCTTGGAGGTTTGCATCAACGCGACGATGGCGGTGTGCTGTCGGTGACGACGATTCCCAACAGTATCGGCTCGATCAAAAGCCGCAAATGGCACCGTCTGATCAAACCGTGGGTCGATCATCTGGTCGCCTGTGCGAGTGGGCTTTCCTTGACCACAGCACTGGTCGCCAGTGATGACACTCTCTTGCTTGAACCGATGGAACAGGATCGGGCGTGGCGGGTACTCGAAGACCTGCTGCTCGCCTGGCAGGCAGGAATGCGTCAGCCACTTCCGGTTGCGGTGAAAACCGCTTTTGCATGGCTGGGCCAGAGCGACCCGCTGAAGGCCGAAGCCGCTGCACGCAAAGCCTATGAAGGTGATGGCCAGACCAGCGAAGGCGAGAGACGCGAAAGCCCCGCATTGGCGCGGCAGTTTCCGGATTACGATGCTTTGCTGGTCGAGGAGACATTCCCCGATTGGTGTAACGCTCTATACCGCCCGCTGCTCGAAGCCCCCTGGCAATCATTGGCCAGCGAGGGAGGACGTTCATGAGTACACAGCAGCCACTTGCCCTGGCGTTTCCATTGAAGGGCAGTCAACTGATCGAGGCCAGCGCGGGTACTGGCAAGACGTTCACCATCTCCGCGTTGTATCTGCGCCTGATCCTTGGTCATGGAGGCGAAGCGAGTGGCTTCGGTCGCGAGCTGCTGCCACCGCAGATTCTAGTAGTGACCTTCACCGATGCGGCAACCAAGGAGTTGCGCGAGCGCATCCGCACACGTCTGGCAGAGGCCGCACGCTTCTTCCGTGACGAGACGCCGCCTCCTGATACGTTGATCGATGAGCTTCGCGCGCAGTTCGATCTCCAGCAATGGCCGGGCTGCGCCAACCGCCTGGACATCGCCGCGCAATGGATGGACGAGGCAGCGGTCTCGACGATCCACAGCTGGTGTCAGCGAATGTTGCGCGAACATGCGTTCGACAGCGGCAGCCTGTTTACCCAGACCCTGGAAACCGACCACAGTGATCTGCTCGGCGAAGTGCTTCGGGATTATTGGCGGCTGTTCTGCTATCCGATGCAGGGTGATGCCCTGAATTGGGTTCGTACTAACTGGGGAGGTCCGGCCGCCCTGTTGTCTCGTGTACGTGCTCTCTTCGGCACTGAACGTGACGGCAAGGAAGACAGATCTCCGGCCGAGATGATCGATGAGTGCCTGCAGGAACGCCGCGCAGCATTGGTTGAATTGAAGAAGCCCTGGCAGCAGTGGGCGGATGAGTTGCTCGCCATTTGTCATCAGGGCGTTGCCAGCAAGACAGTCGACGGACGCAAGATGCAAGCCCGCTACTTCGAGCCCTGGTTCGAGAAGCTCAAGGCCTGGGCTGAGGACGAGTCACTGGAACAACTGGATATCGGTACCGGATTTACCCGGCTGACGCCGGACGGCATGGCCGAGGCCTGGAAAGGCGAGCCCCCGAGTCATCCGGGACTGGACGCGATGTCGAGGCTCAAGTCGAGTCTCGACGGGCTGCCGACGCCTGACGCGGCTGTGTTGCAGCACGCCGCCAAATGGGTAGGTGCGCGCTTTGAGGAAGAGAAGCGCAGACGTGCCGAAATGGGCTTCGATGACATGCTGCTGCGCCTCGACGCAGCCTTGCGATCCGAAGGCGGCGAGCGTCTCGCCGCGCTTATCCGCGAGCAGTTTCCGGTCGCCCTGATCGACGAATTTCAGGACACGGATCCGGTGCAGTACCGGATCTTCGAGAACATCTATCGCATCGAGGAAAACAATCCCGAGACCGGACTGTTTCTGATCGGGGATCCGAAGCAGGCGATCTATGCCTTTCGGGGCGCGGACATCTACACCTACCTGCGCGCGCGAATAGCCACCGCAGGGCGACTGCATACGCTGGGTACGAACTTCCGCTCGAGCCACGGGATGGTCCGCGCAGTAAACCAGGTGTTCGAGCGCGCCGAGTCCCGTGAACAGGGACGCGGTGCGTTTCTGTTTCGAGAGAAAGACGGTGACAACCCGGTGCCGTTTCAGCCTGTGGATGCTCAGGGACGCAAGGAGCATTTACATATTTCCGGGCAAGACGTTCCGGCGCTGAACATCTGGCGTTTATCTACCGAGCAGCCAGTCTCCGGTGCGGTCTACCGTCATCAGCTGGCGGCGGCCTGCGCCAGTGAAATTACTTCCCTGCTCAATGGCGGACAAGCCGGCAGCGCGGGTTTCGCGCAGGACGGCAAGGATTTTCGCGGGCTGCAACCGGCGGACATCGCAATTCTGGTGCGCGATGGCAAGGAGGCCCAAGCGATACGCGGTGAGCTTGCCGCCCGAGGAGTGCGCAGCGTCTATCTGTCGGACAAGGATTCAGTCTTCGCGGCTCAGGAGGCCCATGACCTTCTGGCCTGGCTCAAGGCCTGTGCCGAGCCGGATGTCGAGCGCTCGCTAAAGGCAGCCCTGGCCTGCATTACCTTGAATCTGCCGTTGGCTGAACTCGAACGCCTGAATCAGGATGAACTGGTCTGGGAAGCACGAGTCATGCAATTCCGGGTCTATCGCGAGATCTGGCGCAAACAAGGCGTGCTGCCGATGTTGCGGCGCTTACTGCATGACTTCCATCTACCGCAAACCCTGATCGCTCGCAGTGATGGTGAGCGGGTGCTGACTAACCTGTTGCACCTGTCAGAGTTGTTGCAGCAGGCGGCCTCTGAACTGGATGGCGAGCAGGCACTGATCCGGCACTTGGCCGAGCACCTTGCGTTGTCCGGTCAGGCGGGTGAGGAGCAGATCCTGCGCCTTGAAAGTGACGAGCAACTGGTCAAGGTCGTGACGATCCACAAGTCCAAGGGGCTTGAGTATCCGTTGGTGTTTCTGCCCTTCATCTGCTCGGCCAAACCCGTGGACGGCAGCCGGCTGCCGGTGCATTACCACGATGCATCCGGCAAGGCTCAGGTCAGTCTGAAACCGGATGCCGAGCTGATTGCCCTGGCCGACAATGAGCGTCTGGCGGAGGATCTGCGTTTGCTCTACGTCGCCCTGACCCGGGCACAACATGCATGCTGGCTTGGTGTGACGGACCTTAAACGCGGCAATAACAGCAGCTCGGTCCTGCATCTTTCAGCATTTGGCTATCTGCTGGGTGGTGGCGAATCACTGAGCGAGTCCAGCGGTCTGACCCGCTGGCTCGACGATTTGCAGCAACATTGCCCAGCGCTGAGCGTCGTGGAAATGCCACTGGCAACCAGCGAGCGCTACCAGCCACCACGCAATGAAGCGACCCCAAGTGCCACGTTGATCCCCAAGCGCAAGGCCAGCGAAAACTGGTGGATCGCCTCCTATAGCGCATTGCGCATCAGTGATGTGCTGAGCGTAGGCAGTGATGAAGCACCGGACAGTCCCCAGGCGCAGAAGCTGTTCGACGACGAGCGCCTCGAGCCCGATGCCCCTCGCGAGATCATTCCGGGAGGCGCCGAGATTCATCGTTTCCCCCGAGGGCCGAATCCGGGGACGTTTCTCCATGGATTGCTCGAATGGGCAGGTGATGAAGGTTTCGCGGTTTCGCGCGAGTCGCTGGAAGACGTAATCGCCCGGCGCTGCAATCGTCGTGGCTGGGAAGGCTGGATCACGACTCTCAGCGACTGGTTGCAGCATCTGCTCAAATCGCCGATGCCGGCAGGCGCCGGTCGACCTTCAGTCGTGCTGGAGCAACTGAAACAGTATCGGGTCGAGATGGAGTTCTGGTTCGCCAGCCACAAGGTCGATGTCGTCAGACTCGACGAGCAGGTGCGCAAGTTCACCCACAACGGCGTTGCCAGGGTGGCCGCCGAAGCCGTGCAACTCAACGGCATGTTCAAAGGCTTCATCGACCTGACCTTTGAGCATGATGGTCGTTACTACGTGGCGGATTACAAGTCCAACTGGCTGGGCGTCGATGATGCCGCCTACACCGAGCAGGCCATGGAGCAGTCGATTCTGGAAAACCGTTACGACCTGCAATACGTGCTTTATCTGCTGGCATTGCATCGCCAGCTCAAGGCCCGTCTCGCCAATTACGATTACGACCGGCATGTGGGCGGTGCGCTGTATCTGTTTTTGCGCGGTATCCGGGCAGACAGCGGTGGCGTGTATTTCACGCGGCCGCCACGGGAGCTGATCGAGCGTCTGGACCGGATGTTCCAGGGCAAGCCGGAACCGAAAGCCGAGCCAGTGTGGGAACAGGGAGAATTGCTATGAGCCGCACCTTCGCGCACTTGTCGCCGATTGCGCTGGATGCAGACAGTCTTGCTCGACTGACGCCCCTGATGCAGGCCGAGGACTTGCTGCAGTTGCTGACCCACTGGGTAGAGCGAGGGTGGCTGCGGGCTCTGGACAAGGCATTCGTGACGTTTCTTCATGAGTTGGTGCCAGACGTCGACCCGCTGGTTCTGCTTGCCGCGGCTTTGACCAGTCACCAGCTTGGTCATGGTCATGTGTGCCTGGATTTGTTCGAAACCCTCAAGGCTCCTGACTTTGCCTTGTCCCTGCCACCTGAGGGTGATGCGCAATCCGGTGTGTTGTTGCCATCGCAATTGCTTGAGTCACTTGACGGCGCACACTGGTGCAAAGTGCTGGCCGGCAGCCCTCTGGTGGCGCTGGCTGCCGACGAGAGTGAGTCTGCACGGCAATGCCCTCTGGTGCTGTCCGGTAAGCGCCTGTACCTGCGCCGGTACTGGACCTATGAACGACGCATCGACTCGGCACTGCGCCAACGTTTGGCAGAGCATGAACCGACGCCGGGCGACCTGTCGCAGCGTCTGGACGAATTGTTCGGGTCGGCAAAGAAAACCGGCGTGATCGACTGGCAGAAACTCGCCTGCGCACTGGCGACCCGAGGTGCCTTCAGCATCGTCACGGGCGGGCCGGGCACCGGCAAGACCACCACGGTCGTGCGTTTGCTGGCCTTGCTTCAGGCTCCCGCCGTCGAAGCCGGTCAGCCTCTGCGTATTCGCCTGGCCGCGCCTACGGGTAAAGCGGCAGCGCGGCTGACTGAGTCCATCAGCCAGCAAGTGCAATCGCTGGAGGTTGCCGAAGCCGTTCGGGAGAAGATTCCTTCCGAGGTGACTACCGTTCACCGCCTGCTCGGCAGTCGTCCCGGCACTCGGCACTTTCGCCATCACGCGGGCAACCGCCTGCCACTGGATGTGCTGGTGGTGGATGAAGCATCCATGATTGATCTGGAAATGATGGCCAACCTGCTTGATGCGTTGCCGTCACATGCTCGTCTGGTGTTGCTGGGCGACAAGGATCAACTGGCCTCTGTCGAGGCCGGTGCGGTGCTGGGGGATCTGTGCCGTGATGCCGAGGCGGGTTGGTACAGTCCGCAGACACGTCAGTGGCTGGAGTCCGTGAGCGGGGAGTCCTTGCATGACGCCGGTTTGCACGAAGACACGGACGGTACGCACCCGCTGGCGCAGCAAGTGGTGATGTTGCGTCACTCGCGGCGTTTCGGCGAGGGCAGTGGCATCGGCCAGCTTGCGCGCCGGGTGAATCAGCAACGGCCGAATGAGGCTCGCCACTTGCTGGCAGCGCGAAGCCATGACGACGTGTATTCGCTGGCACTCAAGGGAGAGCATGACCATGCACTGGAACGCCTTGTTCTGGACGGGCATGGCGAGGGACCTCACGGTTATCGGCATTACCTGAGCGTCTTGCGCAATCAGCGCCCGCCTGCCGGTGCACCTCTTGAGCATCCCGGTTGGCTCGATTGGGCGCGAGCAGTCCTGCAGGCGTTCGATACGTTCCAGTTACTGTGCGCCGTGCGCAAAGGGCCGTGGGGTGTCGAGGGGCTGAACCTGCGAATCACCGAAGCACTGCTCAAGGCACGGCTGATCGACAGCGACCAGCAGTGGTATGAAGGCCGTCCGGTCTTGATGACCCGCAATGACTATGGCCTGGGGCTGATGAACGGTGATATCGGTATCGCTCTCAAACTGCCCGAACGAGATGGACCGAACGCCGGTGAACCGGTGCTGCGGGTGGCGTTCCCGCGTAACGATGGGCGCGGTGGGGTGCGGTTTGTGTTGCCGAGCCGGCTCAATGATGTTGAAACCGTGTACGCCATGACGGTGCACAAGTCGCAAGGCTCGGAATTTGCCCATACCGCGTTGATCCTTCCCGACGCTCTGAATCCGGTGTTGACCAAAGAACTGATCTACACCGGCATTACCCGAGCCAAACACTGGTTCACCTTGATCGAACCGCGAGCCGGGGTATTCGAGGAAGCGGTGCAGCGCAAGGTGAAGC
Organism: Pseudomonas sp. 91RF; assembly: GCF_003576265.1. Lineage (NCBI taxonomy): Bacteria > Pseudomonadati > Pseudomonadota > Gammaproteobacteria > Pseudomonadales > Pseudomonadaceae > Pseudomonas > Pseudomonas sp. 91RF. Next base: position 56,419 of record NZ_QWFC01000028.1, on the reverse strand, counting down.
GCTTGAGCGGTTTGATGCTGGAACTGGAGGAGGGCGCGGCGCTTCGAGGGTGAAGTTGCCAGTGATTGCCGGCGTTATCTGACCGACCGGTCAGAGGGGGCTGTATCGCTGGCGTTCCAACGCTGTGCTATCGTTGCGGCATCATTTCGTAACGATCCAAGAGAATCCCTGCATGAAGCTGGCTGTCTGGGCGACAGAGCGCGTAGTTGGCAGCAAGCGAGCGTTGCTTGCCGTTCTGCTCTGTTTGCTCACAGGCGGGGTTGCTGCCCAGCCGCAAACACCGGTCGGGATGGCTGAACAACGGGCCAAATCCGTCACTCAGGTAGTCCTTGGCATCCTCAGTTATGCCCGTTGGCCGGTCGAGCCTGCCCAATTGCGCCTGTGCATCGTCGGTCCCACCGAATACACCGATGATCTGCTGAAAGGCACGACCCAGGCTACGGGCCGGCCTGTCACGGTGCGTCGCCTCCTGGCCGACAACCTGTCCATCGTCAGCGAGTGCGATGCGGTGTATATCGGCAAGCTCACCGCCGATGAGCGCAGCCGATTGTTCGCTTCGCTGATCGGTCACCCGGTATTGAGCATCAGCGAGGGCGGCGATCAATGCACGGTCGGCAGTCTGTTCTGCCTGCGGGTCGGTGATGAGCAGGTGTCGTTCGAGGTCAATCTCGACTCCGTCGCCCGCAGCGGCGTGCGCATTCATCCTAGCGTGCTGCAGTTGTCGCGCCGCAAGCCGGCGGCTCCATGAGACGCGACAAATCCACAGGGCGTCCGACCCTGGGTTCGGTCATCGGCCGCGGGCACTTGATCGTGGCGCTGGTTGCCGTGGCGATGGCCAGTGTGTCCCTGACCCTGCTGGGCGTGCTGGCGCTGCGGGTCTATGCCGATCACAACCTGCACCTGATCGCTCGTTCGATCAGTTACACCGTGGAAGCGGCGGTGGTGTTCAACGACAAGCCTGCCGCGACGGAGGCGCTGGCGTTGATCGCCTCGACCGAAGAGGTGGCGGACGCGCAGGTGCTGGACAGTCAGGGTCAGTTGCTGGCGCGATGGCAGCGACCGGAAAACGGTTTGTTTTCCGGGTTGGAAATGCAGATCACGCGGATAGTGCTGGAAAAACCGATCAGCCTGCCGATCCTGCATCAGGATCGCGAGATCGGCCGGATCCTGTTGATCGGTCACGGCGGCAGCCTGATGCAGTTTCTGTTGAGCGGTCTGGCGGGCATCATTCTCTGCACGGCGATCAGCGCCTGGGTGGCGCTCTTTCTGGCGCGCCGTCAGTTGCGCGGGATCATCGGCCCGCTGCACAGCCTGGCGGGAGTGGCCCACGCCGCCCGCAGTGAACGGGCACTGGACCGGCGGGTCCCACCGGCGAAAATCGCCGAACTCGACAACCTCGGCAACGACTTCAACGCTCTGCTCGATGAGCTTGAGTCGTGGCAGACCCACCTGCAAAACGAGAACGAAACCCTTGCCCACCAGGCCACTCACGACAGCCTCACGGGACTGCCCAACCGGGCGTTTTTCGAAGGGCGCCTGATTCGTGCATTGCGCAGTGCCAACAAACTCAACGAGCGCGTGGCGGTGCTGTTTCTCGACAGTGATCGTTTCAAGGAGATCAATGACAATTTTGGCCATGCGGCCGGCGATGCGGTGTTGGTGGCTGTAGCGAACCGGGTGCGCGCGCAGTTGCGCGAAGAGGACCTGGTAGCGCGTCTGGGCGGCGATGAATTTGCCGTGCTGTTGACGCCGTTGCACAAGACCGAAGACGCCGAGCGCATTGCCGACAAGATTCTCGCCAGCATGGACACCCCGATTGCATTGCCGGGCGACACCAGTGTGGTGACCTCGCTCAGTATCGGCATTGCGGTTTACCCCGACCATGGCGCCACGCCCGGCACCTTGCTCGATGCGGCCGACGCCGCGATGTATCAAGCCAAACGCCTGTCCCGCGGCGCCCAATTCACGGCCGGGTCGGAGCACCCGGTCGATCCCGTTCAAACCAGGAGCTGATGCCCGTGTTCTCACTTTCCTTTCGACTGATTTCCACCCTGTTACTGACCGCCATGCTGGCCCTTACCGGTTGCCAGACCGCTCCGCAAAAAGGCCTGACACCGGCGCAGATTGCCGTGCTCAAGCAGCAGGGCTTTGAACTGACCGACGACGGCTGGGAGTTCGGCCTGTCGGGCAAAGTGTTGTTTGGCAGCGACATCGAAAGCCTGAACAAGCAAAGTACCGAAATCGTCGAGCGTATCGGCAAGGCCTTGTTGGGTGTAGGCATCGAGCGGGTTCGCGTGGATGGCCACACCGATGCCTTGGGCAAGGAAGCCTACAACCAGCAGCTGTCGCTACGCCGAGCGAAGAGTGTGGGCAAAGTGCTGACCACGGTCGGCATGAAGGAAGAGAACATCCAGCTGCAAGGCCTCGGTAGCCGCGAGCCGGTAGCCTCCAACGACACCGCCGCCGGCCGCACCGAAAACCGCCGGGTGTCGATCGTGGTCAGCGCCGACTAGTCGGCGAACTGCATCTCCCGGGTCTGTCCCATCAACAGCGCCTGATTGCGCTCGGTCACTTCGCGGATGTAATCCCACAACAGGGTGATCCGCTTCAACTTGCGCAGGTCCTCCCGGCAGTACATCCAGAACTGCCGGGTGATGTCGATTTCCTCCGGCAACACCGGCAACAGGCGCGGGTCCTGGGCCGCGAGGAAACACGGCAGAATCGCCAGTGAACGCCCCTGCTGCGCCGCCACGAATTGCGCGATCACGCTGGTACTGCGCAAGTTCGCGCTGGCGCCGGGCACCACGTTCGCCAGATACAGCAGCTCCGAGCTGAACGCCAGATCATCCACATAACTGATGAATTGATGCTTGCCCAAGTCGGCGGGGCGGCGGATCGGTGGGTGTTTGTCGAGGTATTCCTGGGTCGCGTAGAGCTGCAGGCGGTAGTCGCAGAGTTTGCAGCACACGTACGGCCCGTGCTCCGGGCGTTCGAGGGCGATGACGATGTCGGCTTCGCGTTTGGACAGGCTGATGAAGTGCGGCAACGGCAGGATGTCCACCGAAATTGCCGGGTAGGCATCGACGAAGTGGCTCAGTTGCGGGGTGATGAAGAAGCTGCCGAAACCCTCGGTGCAGCCCATGCGCACATGCCCGGACAGCGCGACGCCGGAGCCGGACACCTGCTCGCAGGCCATGTGCAGCGTACTTTCGATCGACTCGGCGTAACTCAGCAGACGCTGGCCTTCGGCGGTCAGCACGAAACCGCTGGTGCGGGATTTCTCGAACAGCAATGTGCCCAATGCCGCTTCCAGCGAACTGATTCTGCGCGACACGGTTGTGTAGTCCACCGCCAGACGTTTGGCCGCGGTGCTGGCCTTGCGGGTACGGGCGACTTCGAGGAAAAACTTGAGGTCGTCCCAGTTCAGCGAGCCTAAAGACGTGATGTTTTTTTGCATGATGGACGGGCTTATATGTGCGTTCTTATTAGAAGTTTGCACATCTATACTCCAAAAACAGTCCGACAACCAATTCGCGACACACGCCTCATCTCAAGGCGAACCTTTCGCCTTGGCTCCCAAGATAAAAACAATTTCTGGAGACCAGCATGAACGCATCGCTTACGCCCAACGAAACCACGATCCAGAAGGTCAAGCTGCTGATCGACGGTGAGTGGGTCGAGTCGCAGACCACCGAGTGGCACGACATCGTCAATCCGGCGACCCAGCAGGTGCTGGCCAAAGTCCCGTTTGCCACCGCCGCTGAAGTCGACGCTGCCGTCAGCGCCGCCCAGCGCGCTTTCCAGACCTGGAAGCTGACCCCGATCGGCGCACGCATGCGCATCATGCTCAAGCTGCAAGCGCTGATCCGCGAACACTCCAAACGCATCGCCGTTGTACTGAGCGCCGAGCAGGGCAAGACCATTGCCGATGCCGAGGGCGATATTTTCCGCGGCCTGGAAGTGGTTGAGCACGCGTGCTCCATCGGCAGCCTGCAGATGGGCGAGTTCGCCGAAAACGTCGCCGGTGGCGTCGACACTTACACACTGCGCCAGCCGATCGGCGTTTGCGCCGGCATCACGCCGTTCAACTTCCCGGCAATGATTCCGCTGTGGATGTTCCCGATGGCCATCGCCTGCGGCAATACCTTCGTGCTCAAGCCGTCCGAACAGGATCCGCTGTCGACCATGCTGCTGGTGGAACTGGCCATCGAAGCCGGTATTCCGGCCGGCGTATTGAACGTGGTCCACGGTGGCAAGGACGTGGTTGATGGCCTGTGCACCCACAAGGACATCAAAGCGGTTTCGTTCGTTGGTTCGACCGCGGTCGGCACCCACGTTTATGACCTGGCCGGCAAGCACGGCAAGCGTGTGCAATCGATGATGGGCGCGAAGAACCATGCCGTGGTGCTGCCGGACGCCAATCGCGAGCAAGCGCTCAATGCCCTGGTCGGCGCCGGTTTCGGTGCGGCCGGTCAGCGTTGCATGGCCACTTCGGTGGTGGTGCTGGTGGGCGCGGCCAAACAGTGGCTGCCGGATCTGAAAGCGCTGGCGCAGAAACTCAAGGTCAACGCCGGCAACGAGCCGGGCACCGATGTCGGCCCGGTCATTTCGAAAAAGGCCAAGGCTCGGATTCTCGATCTGATCGAAAGTGGCATCAAGGAAGGCGCCAAGCTTGAGCTGGACGGTCGCGACATCAGCGTTCCGGGCTACGAGAAAGGCAACTTCGTCGGCCCGACCCTGTTCTCCGGGGTGACCACCGACATGCAGATCTACACCCAGGAAATCTTCGGCCCGGTGCTGGTGGTGCTGGAAGTCGACACCCTCGATCAGGCCATCGCGCTGGTCAACGCCAACCCGTTCGGCAACGGCACCGGCCTGTTCACCCAGAGCGGCGCGGCGGCGCGTAAATTCCAGACTGAAATCGACGTTGGCCAGGTTGGTATCAACATCCCGATTCCGGTGCCGGTACCGTTCTTCAGCTTCACCGGTTCGCGCGGTTCGAAACTCGGCGACCTCGGCCCGTACGGCAAGCAAGTGGTGCAGTTCTACACCCAGACCAAAACGGTCACCGCGCGCTGGTTCGATGACGACAGCGTCAACGACGGCGTGAACACCACCATCAACCTGCGCTGAGGAATGGCCATGAAAATCGCATTTATCGGTCTGGGCAACATGGGCGCGCCGATGGCGCGCAACCTGATCAAGGCCGGGCATTCGCTGAATCTGGTGGATCTGAACAAGACCGTGCTGGCGGAACTGGAGCAACTGGGCGGCACCATCCGCGCCTCGGCCCGTGAGGCCGCCGAAGACGCAGAGCTGGTGATCACCATGTTGCCGGCCGCCGTGCATGTGCGCAGCGTCTGGCTCGGTGAAGACGGTGTGCTGGCCGGGATCGGCAAAGGTGTGCCGGCGGTGGATTGCAGCACCATCGATCCGCAGACTGCGCGCGACGTGGCAGCCGCCGCTGCCAAGCAAGGCGTGGCGATGGCCGATGCACCGGTGTCCGGCGGCACCGGCGGCGCCACCGCAGGTACGTTGACCTTCATGGTCGGCGCCACTCCGGAACTGTTCGCCACCCTGCAACCGGTGCTGGCGCAGATGGGCCGTAACATTGTGCATTGCGGTGAAGTCGGCACCGGGCAGATCGCCAAGATCTGCAACAACCTGTTGCTCGCTATTTCGATGGTCGGTGTCAGCGAGGCGATGGCCCTCGGCGATGCGCTGGGGATCGATACCGGTGTGCTCGCCGGGATCATCAACAGCTCGACCGGTCGTTGCTGGAGTTCGGAAATGTACAACCCGTGGCCGGGCATCGTCGAAACGGCGCCGGCCTCCCGTGGTTACACCGGTGGCTTCGGCGCCGAGCTGATGCTCAAGGATCTGGGGCTGGCCACTGAAGCGGCGCGTCAGGCTCATCAGCCGGTGGTGCTCGGCGCGGTGGCGCAGCAGTTGTATCAGGCGATGAGTCAGCGCGGGGAAGGGGGCAAGGACTTCTCGGCGATCATCAACAGCTATCGCAAGCCGCAGTAATCGTCGTCAGGCCTGTGCTCGGCACAGGTCTGTATTGCCGGGAAATCACGTCGGGTGGTTTCCCGGCTTTTTTGTATCAGGCGAACACGAAATACTTGCGCACGGTCTCGACCACTTCCCAGGTGCCTTTCATGCCCGGCTCGACCACGAAGATGTCCCCGGCACGCAGATGGATAGGCTCCATGCCGTCCGGGGTGATGACGCAGTAGCCTTCCTGGAAATGGCAGTACTCCCACTTCACGTAGTCCACGCGCCACTTGCCTGGCGTGCAGATCCAGGTGCCCATGATCTTGCTGCCGTCTTCGCTGGTGTAGGCGTTGAGATTGACGGTGTGCGGGTCGCCCTCGAGCTTCTCCCATTTGCAGGCGTCGAGTACGGGCAGCGGGTGGGTGTCGCGCAGAACGGTGATAGGTGCGGGCATGACGGCTCCAGGTCAAAGGCAGTTTGAGTCGCCACCGTAACGTGGGTGAACACCGTCGGAATGTCTGGGTTCGACCTCCAGATGCCCGTTAGCGCTGAGCGGAAAAACCCGATAAAGCCGTAATTTGCACCAATGCTGTGCATATATGACGGTTTTAATACAAGCGCGCACCATAAAAGTTCAATAAATTTTTAGACCAAAACGAGATAACCATTCTGACACCTATTGCAAAACAAAATCGTCTGTACTATAACATTCGTACTAAAGGACAATCCCACCCTGATGGAGCTACGCGAGAGTCACGGACAGACTTGAATCGGCTTTTCTTCACATGTAACTGACTTGGCCTTCGGCACAAGCGTGAACGTCTACCTGTTGTTAATGAATAACGACAATTGAATGAACCGGTCAGTTAATAAGTTGCGCAGACGCAATGTCGTGCGTGCTTTGAATGGAAGCCCTAAATAAACAGTTAATTATTATTTGTGCTGCGGCGGAATTATATCTGCGGGATGCGCACGCCTATCGAATTTTTATGTGCCCGGCATCAATGGAATGAGGCTTTATTGTGGACGACATAAATGTAGTTGAAGTTTCGACGACCGTGAATGACGCGAGTGAGTTGGGCCGGCATGTCTGGATTCGTGCTGGCAGCCGCCTGCAAAACGTTCAGGTCGCCGATGATTGTTTCATCGGATTCAAGTGTGATCTGCAGTTCACTTCAGTTGGCGCGTCCAGCATGTTTGCCACTGGCGCACGTTGCCTGGGAACGGCGCAAGCACCGGTGCAGATTGCCGAAAACGTCTGGCTGGGCGCCAAGGCCACCGTGACCGCCGGGGTTTCCATCGGTGCGGGAGCGGTGATCGCAGCCGGGGCGCTGGTGACGGCGGATGTGCCGGCCGATGCCATCGTGGTCGGTCGCCCGGCGCGGGTCATCGCCCAGCGCACGGTCGTCGAGGACGGTCTGCCGAGCCCGGCACCTGTGCTGGCCAAAGTCCGGGACCGGGCGCGTCAGGGCTTGCCGTCGATGCTCGATCGTTCCACGCAGTCGGTGTCGCGCCTCAAGGCGTTGAACCCCGACACCGCGACCTGGGACATCAGCGACGAAGCCCTGATCGATGCCGAATTGCGCGGCGGTGCTTCGGTGGAAATCGCCCGGGACTGCATTCTGATCGGGCGCAGCAGCCGTCAGGGCGGCATGTCGCAACTGGGCGGCATCGAACTGGGCTCCGGCGCCCGACTGGCGCCGGGCGTGGTTATCGAAGCGGCTGGCGGAGTGACCATCGGTGCCTTCAGCGAGCTGGCCGAAGGCGTCACGATTGTTGCGTCCACTCATGATCATTCGTTCCGCTCACTGCCTTGGGAGGAGGCACCTGTGCGCATTGGAAGTCGTTGCGTAATTGGCGAGGGCGCCATCTTGGTAGGTCCACTGAATATCGGTGACGGTGCAGTTATCAAACCGTACTCAGTGGTGATAAGGGATGTATTGGAAAACACTGTGGTTCATGGCGTTGTTCAACTAATGGAGATTCAAGAATGATTTTATTTGCCCCTAATCCAACCGGTTCAGGCCACAACATGCGCGCGCTTTCAATCGCTCAGGCGATTAAAAAGCAACGTCCGGACATGCCATTGACCGTGGCACTGGCTTCTTTGCAGCCGACTTTTACGCCGATGTTCGAAAAGTCCGGCGTTGAAGTGGTGGATATTGCCGGCCGTCTGGTCGACTACTCGAAAAAGAGCAACTTGTCGAAAGAACTCGACTGGAATAATTACATCGGCGGTTATATCGCCAATACCTTCCTGTCTGGCGAGCGGATTCTGTCTTACCTGGCCCTGATTGACGAGTACAAGCCGACCGCCCTGGTGTCCGACTACAACATGGCCGCCTGCCTGGCCGCGATTTTCAGCGGCACGCCGCTGGTGTTCGTGACCGAGCGTTATGACTTCACCCTCTGCCAGCTGCAGGATCACGACCTGGCCGACGGCGGTTTCGAGGTCAACTCGCTGGAAATGGCCCGGGCCCGCACCGCGCTGCACAGCCAGTTCAACTGGATGATCAATCAGAGCCAACTGGTGCTGACCGACAAGCCGTACGTGGCTTCACTCGATCAGGGTACGCCGGTGGCCGAAGCACTGAACAGTGGCAAGGCGCATTTTGTCGGGCCGATGATCCGCGACATCAATGTGCAGACCGGCTTGAACGTACGTGAGCAATTGAACCTCGGCGATGCGCCGTTCGTGGTTGCCTCGATCAGCGGCACCACCATGTTTGCGCAGAACAAGGACGCGCTGCTCGCCGCCTACCTCGACAGCTTCAAGGTCCTGCGCGAACGCAATCCGGAACTGAAGCTGGTGTTGCTCGGCCGTCAGGATATCCAGGCCCAGGACGGCGTGGTTTGCGTGCCGTACTACCCGGACTGGATGGGCCTGCTGCGTGAAGCCAGTCTGCTGATTTCGGCGCCGGGCTGGATCACCGTGACGGAAATCGCCGCACTGCAGATTCCGACCCTATTCGTGCTGCCGTCCAAATCCGAGTACCACGAACTCGAAGCCCTGCGCCGTCTGGAGTTGCTCGGTTTCCCGACGCATCTGGGTCACGATCGCGACGCCATCGTCGAGCTGATTCAGGGCGAACTGGAGAAGGACACCCGCGCTTCGGCCTATTACGCGCCTCATCGCCAGGTGGCCGCACCGGACGGCGAAGGTGCCGCCCGCGCCGCGACGCGCATCATCGAGTTGTGCCAGGGCAGCGTTGTGTCGCTGACCGCAAGCAAAGCCGCTTAACCTCAAGGAAGAGGGATTTACCATGCCGCTGCATCCGCAGTTTGTATTTGATCAAGGCCTCAAGGACATTGAGTACGGCGGTTTTTTTGCTGTCACCGATGCCAGTGGCGAAGTCGCGATTTCCACTGACAAACAGTTGCAGGACCAGGTCGCGGCCACGCTCTACCAGGCCGACTACGGTGACGATGTTCAACTGCGTTTTGCCCACGACGGGCTGATGCGTTTGTACGATGCGCCGAACGCCGGTTTCCACGAGCTCGCTGACCGCTACTGGACGCCCCACGGTTCGGGGCGTTGCCGGACGCTGGCGCTGCAACTGGACGCATTGGCTGCGCTGATTGCCTATCAGCGTCGAGTGCCGCAGGACGCGGCGAACGATGCGGTGATCCACGGCATGCTGGAAAAGGTCGAAGCGCTTTACGCCCGTTCCACGGTTGCGGGTCTGTACAGCAGCGACTGGTCGACGCCGCTGGAGCTGGCGACCTCGATCGATCTCGACATCAGCGCCACGGCCTTGCTGGGGCGCATCGGCAACGAGCCGTTGGGTCTGGGGCTGGTCGGGCACTTGCAGATTCACGCAGAAAACCTTATCGGTCGCGTGGCCGGCAGTGACAGTGCATCCTGTGTCGATGTGTCCCTGACCCGCTGCGCCGTGCGCGCTCAGGTCAGCCTGGTGCTGGCGCGTCTGGCCGATGCGCGGGACGACAACGCGCTGTCGAACCTGGCTCGTTCATTCCTGCTGCAAACCCTGGCGCTGTTCCGCGATCCGGCCTACGGCGGCTACTGGGACCGGGTCGGGATCAACGGCAAAGTGCGTTGCGACTGGCACACCTCGTACAAAAATCACGAGTCGCCATTCCCGATCAAGACCGCCTACGACGTCGCGTTGCTGTTGCAGGCCATTCAGGCTTTGCCGTCCGGCGCGAGCGACGCTGATCGCGCTTCGGTGACGGCTGCTTTGCTGGAGTTTCACGACGCCCGCAATGGCGGACTGTTCATGGGCAAGGGCTACTTCTGGTCGACGCCGGATGACCCGACCGTGCCGTTCATCCGGCAGTTCTGGGCGCCGCCGCGTCAGTTGGGGATCTTCAGTATCGGCAACCTGACGTACCTGCCGTTGCACTTGAAGAGCCTGAAAACCCAGCTTGCCGCTGCCCACGCCTTGCAGGCCATCGCGCCGGCCGCTGCCGTTGCTCATCATGACGATGCGGCGTTGGTAAACCGTGAGCTGCAAGTGATCGATGGCGGTGGCGACGTCCAGCGCATTCACCCGAATGGCGTGCCGAGCATCAATGTCGATCTGCAGCGTTATCTCGCCTGGCTGGCCAAGGCCCGGGCGTCGAACGAAACGCCTTACGGGCTGACCGCCGAAACAGCGCCGCTGGGCTTCCGGGCCGACAAGACCTGGCAGGTGTTTTCCGGGCTGCACGTGATTTCGGACTTGCACGCCCTGGGCCTGCAAATCGAAAACAAGGCCAGCCTGATCGACTGCATCAGGGCTTCACAAAACACCGACGGCGGATTCGCCGAGCAGCCGGGGCATTTGAGCGATGTGTTCGCGACCTACTGCGCGGTGTTGTCGCTGCGAGTGCTGGGCGCGCTGCCGAACGATATCGGCGGTTGCGTGCGTTACCTGCAAGCGTGCCAGAACCCCGATGGCGGGTTCGGCGATGTGCCGGGTTTCGGCTCGGACATCTGGCACACCAACCTGGCAGTGCTGTCGCTGCATGCGCTGGAAGCCAAGGCGCCGGACGAGCAGGGCGTGATGGCGTTTGCCCTGCGCTGCCGCTCCACCGACGGCGGTTTCGCCAACAAGCCCGGATATCCTCCAGACGCGTTTTCGGTGTACCGCGTGGTGTCGACGCTGTTCATTCTTAACCGACGCATCGTCGATGCCGAACAGACCGTCGCCTGGCTGCAAAAGCTGCAACTGGCCAACGGTTCGTTCCATTACCGGCCGGGCAAAGCAGTCAGTCTGGTGGGCACTTACATGGCCATCGCGGCGATGTTTCTGCTCGACGCCCAGCCGACGTATTTGCAGGAATCGAAAGACTGGATCGCTTCCCATCAGAAGCAGGACGGTGGATTCGGCCCGCTCAACGCAACCTCGGCGACCACTGACGAAAGCTTCGTCTGCATCCAGACGCTGCTGATTCTCGAGCAAGGGCTGTCGCAATACTGGGTGGCATTGTTGAACTGACCCGCACATGACGGCGGGCAGCATCGAAGGACGTTAAATCATCATTCTGCCAGGGGAGGCGCTGATGAAAATTTTAGTGACAGGGGGCGCGGGCTTCATTGGCTCGGCCGTGGTGCGGTTTCTGATCGAAGAGACCGAATGCGAAGTGATCAACGTCGACAAACTGACCTACGCCGGCAATCTCGAGTCGCTGGCCGATGTGTCCGACTCGCCGCGTTATCGGTTCTGTCAGGTGGACATCTGCGACAAGCCGGCGCTGGACGAACTGTTCGCACGGCTGCAACCGGATGCGGTGATGCACCTGGCCGCCGAGTCCCACGTGGACCGCTCGATCGATGGCCCGCAGGCCTTCATCGAAACCAACATCGTCGGCACCTACACGATGCTCGAAGCGGCGCGTGGTTACTGGAACCGGCTGGACGCGACGCGTCAGGTGGCGTTCCGTTTCCATCACATTTCCACTGACGAAGTGTATGGCGACCTGGAACCCGAAGATCCGGCGTTCACAGAACGCACGCCGTATGCGCCAAGCTCGCCGTATTCGGCGACCAAGGCAGGTTCCGATCATCTGGTCCGCGCCTGGCATCGCACCTATGGTTTGCCGGTGGTGATGAGCAATTGCTCGAACAATTACGGGCCTTATCACTTCCCGGAAAAACTGATTCCTCACGTCATTCTCAATGCGCTGCAAGGCAAGCCGCTGCCGGTGTACGGCGATGGCGCACAGATCCGCGACTGGCTGTTCGTCGAGGACCACGCCCGTGCCCTGTATGCGGTGGTGACGCGCGGTGAGGTCGGGCAGACCTACAACATCGGCGGCCACAACGAGAAGACCAACCTGGAAGTCGTGCAAACCCTGTGCGATCTGCTCGAAGCGCGCGGTGCGGAAAAACCGGCAGGTATCGCGCACTTCCGTGACCTGATCACCTTCGTCAAGGATCGTCCGGGCCACGACAAACGTTACGCCGTCGATGCTGGGAAAATCCACGCGACGCTGGGCTGGACGCCGCAGGAAACCTTCGAAAGCGGCATGAAGAAAACCGTCGACTGGTATCTGGATAACCGCGCCTGGTGGGTGCGGGTGATGTCCGGTGCCTACGCGCTGGAGCGCCTCGGCGAGCAACGCAACGAAGCCCTCGTGGCCTGAACACTCAGTCATTCAAATCTCACTGCTTGAAAGGAAAAAAGCATGGCCAAGTACAAAGGAATTCTGCTGGCGGGCGGCGCCGGTTCGCGTCTGCACCCGATCACCCTGGGCGTCTCGAAACAGTCGCTGCCGGTGTATGACAAACCGATGATCTACTACCCGCTGTCGGTGCTGATGCTGGCAGAGATCCGCGAGATCCTGATCATCTCCACCCCGGAAGATCTGCCGGGCTTCCAGCGCATGCTCGGCGACGGCAGCCAGTTGGGTCTGAGCCTCAGTTACGCGGTTCAGCCGAGCCCGGACGGCCTCGCCCAGGCGTTCATCATCGGTCGTGAGTTCGTCGGTGAAGACAACGTTTGTCTGGTGCTCGGCGACAACATTTTCTACGGCGCCGGTTTCGGTGAGACCTTGCTGCAAGCCGCGTCTCGCGACGAGGGCGCCACGGTGTTCGGCTACTACGTGGCCGACCCCGAGCGCTTTGGCGTGGTGGAATTCGATGCCGCCGGCAAGGCCCTGAGCATCTGCGAGAAACCGAGCGATCCGAAGTCCAACTACGCGGTCACCGGCCTGTATTTCTACGACAACGAAGTGCTGCAGATTGCCGCCGACATCAAGCCGTCGCCGCGTGGTGAGCTGGAAATTACCGACGTCAACAACGTCTACCTGCAACGTGGCAAGTTGAACGTGTCGGTGATGGGCCGTGGCATGGCCTGGCTCGATACCGGCACCCACGATGCGTTGATGGAAGCCGGTAATTTCGTGCAGGCCATCGAGAAGCGTCAGGGCCTGAAAATCGCCTGCCTCGAAGAGATCGCCTACAACAAGGGCTGGATCGACGATGCGCAGTTGCTGGTGCACGCGGGCAGCATGAGCAAGACCGGTTACGGTCAGTATCTGGCGCGGCTGATCAACGATGATGTGGTGGTTTCGATGGACGCGCAGCGCCCGCTGAAAGGCGCTGCCTGACCAAATGTGGGAGCGAGCCTGCTCGCGACAGCGGTAGTTCAGTCAACTTTATTGTTGAGTGTATTGCCGTCATCGCGAGCAGGCTCGCTCCCACAGTGTCAGTGGCCGGTCACGCTATCGAGTTGGGCAGCTTTGACCGTGGCGCTCGGTTCGGTCGACAGGGACTGCAAACGAGCCAGGCGATTGGCGTGAGTCGGCGCGTCGGCCGCCAGTGGCGAGCGGCGTTTGCGGGTTTCCTCACGCAGCACCGGCAAGACCTCCTTGCCGAACATGTCGAGTTGTTCCAGCACGGTCTTCAGCGGAATACCGCCGTGGTCGAACAGGAACAGCTGGCGCTGATAGTCGCCGAAGTGCTCGCGGAAGGTCAGGGTCTTGTCGATGATTTCCTGAGGGCTGCCAACCGCCAGCGGGGTCATCTCCATGAACTCTTCCAGGGATGGACCGCGACCATACACCGGCGCGTTATCGAAGTAAGGACGGAACTCCCGACGCGCATCCTGGGAGTTGCGGCGCATGAAGATGTGCCCGCCGAGGCCGACGATCGCCTGCTCCGGTGTGCCATGGCCGTAATGGGCAAAACGCGTGCGGTAGAACTCGACCAGCGCCATGAAATGTTCCCGGGGCCAGAGGATGTGGCTGGCGAAAAAGCCGTCGCCGTAATAGGCCGCCTGCTCGGCGATTTCCGGGGTGCGGATCGACCCGTGCCAGACGAAGGGCGGCAGGTCGTCCAGCGGTCGCGGGATCGATGTGAAGTGGTTCAGCGGCGTGCGAAAGCGTCCGCTCCAGTTGATGTCTTCCTCGCGCCAGAGCCGGTGCAGCAGGCGATAGTTTTCCATCGCCAGGGGCAGGGCGTCGGCGATGCTCTTGCCGAACCAGGGATAGACCGGCGCGGTGTTGCCACGGCCGAGCATCAGGTCCATGCGACCGCCGCAGAGGTTTTGCAGCAGCGAATATTCTTCGGCCAGACGCACAGGATCGTTGGTGCTGATCAGGGTGGTGGATGTCGAAAGAATGATGCGTCGGGTCTTCGCTGCAATGTACGCAAGCAGCGTGGTGGGAGAGGAGGTGATGAACGGGGGATTGTGGTGCTCGCCGGTGGCGAACACGTCCAGTCCGATGTCTTCGGCCTTCTGCGCAATTTGCAGGGTGGCCTGGATGCGCTCGGATTCACTGGGGGTACGGGCGTTGGTAGGGTCCTGTGTGACGTCGCCAACGGTGTAGATCCCGAATTGCATAAAGCCTCCTTGCCTTGGGTAAAGGTACGTTTGAAACCCTTGCCGCGAAGAATGAATCAACGTGGCACTTGAAATGTACGCCTGTACACGTACAATCGCAATCGTGGGTCATTTTACAAACGGATTTGAAGACCTCATCGAGAGAGGAGCGCGACATGGAACTGGGATTTATCGGTCTGGGCACGATGGGTGCGCCGATGGTGCTGAACCTGCTGAAGGCCGGGCATCGGGTGCGCGTGTGGAATCGCTCGTCGGCACCGCTTGAAGCACTGATCACTGCCGGTGCTGAAGCTGTCGACACCCCCGAGCTGGCAGCGCAGGCCGAGGTGCTGATTTCGATGCTCGGTGATGACTCGGCGATCCGCTCGGTGTTTCTCGACGCCAAGGCGCTGGATGGTCTGCCGGCCGGTAGCGTTCACATCAACATGTCCACTGTTTCCGTGGCACTGGCCCGGGAGCTGTCGGCACTGCATGAATCCCGCGGCGTCGGTTACGTCTCGGCTCCGGTACTGGGGCGAGTCGATGTGGCGGCCGCCGGCAATCTGAATATCCTCGCCTCCGGGCCTGCCGAAGCATTGGCCAGGGTGCAGCCGCTGTTCGATGTGCTGGGACGCAAGACCTGGCACTTCGGTGAGGCCGCAGACGTGGCGTGCGCCGCCAAACTGTCGGCCAACCTGATGGTCGCTTCGGCGATCGAATCCCTGGCCGAAGCCTCGACCCTGGCCGGTGGCTACGGCATCAGCCGTGCGGCATTCATCGACATGATCACCTCGACCCTGTTCCCCGTTCCGGTCTATCAGGGTTACGGCAAGCAGATGGCCGATGACACATTCGAGCCGGCCGGCTTCAAATTGTCGTTGGGATTGAAGGACGTCCGTCTGGTGCTGGAGGCCGGGGAGGCTGCCCAGGTACCGCTGCCGTTTGCCAGTGTGTTGAAGGACAACTTGCTGGACGGCATGGCCCATGGTCAGGCTGATCAGGATTGGGCATCGCTGTCGCGGGTCAGTGACCGGCGTGCCGGTGTGAAGTAATTAAAAGATTCGAACAACGTAACTTGTTTGCAAGTTACGTTGGTCTCTTGCGCCTTGCGTTATTGTCGGACAGCGATTGCACTTTCATAGGAAAGTGAAAGAAGTCTGATAATAGTGCTTGTCAAATGTACGACTGTAGACGTACATTTTTATCGGGGTTTAACAACAATAAAAGTTCGTCTGTTTTTTCGTCTGCTGATCGTAAATAAATAATAGCTAGGAGCCGTTATGAAAAATCTAATGCAATGGAACAGCCTTCCCTCCGAATCCAATGAATGGCTCGAGAAGGTGCGTGCACTGAATCCGCTGATTGTTCAGCACCGCGATTACAGCGAGCAGACCAATGCGACGCACAAGGATGTGATGTCCAAGTTCTTCAAGGACGGTTTTGGCCGTACGTCGGTGTCCCGAGCGTTCGGTGGCTCCCAGGTCGATATCCAGACCACCTCCGCGCTGGTGCTGGAATTTGCCCGGTACGACGCTTCGCTGTCCTGGCAACTGGCGGTTCAGGTGGCGATGGGGCGCCTCTCGGACTACCTGCCGGAAGCCACTTCCGAAGCGATCTATAACCACTGCGACGGTTTTGTGATCGGCGCCATCCACTCTGGCGGCGAAGCGCTGCCAATGGGTGATGACTATCTGCTGAGCGGCAAATGGGCGTTCGCCAGTGGCTCGGCCCACGCCGACTGGCTGGTCTGCACCGCCACCGTCAAAGGCACCGAAAACAACACCACCCCGGAAGTGCGGATGTTCTTCGTCCCAGCCAGCCAGTGCACCGTTCTGCCGACCTGGGACACCCTGGGCATGCGCGGTACCGGCAGCCATCACTTCCAGTGCTCGAACGTCATCGTCCACAAGTCGTACTCGCTGGACGTCGAAACCCTGAAGAAATCCCCCGAAGCGCGCAGCTCCCGGGCCTACGCCACCGGCTACTACGAGTTCGGCACCCTCGCGGCGATGTCCACCGTGCTGGGCGTGGCCCGGGCGGCGGTGGATCACTTCCGCAACGACCGTGCGGTCAACACCGACCCGGGTCTGGAAGGGGTGATTTTCGAGAAGACCGGTCGCGCCATCTCCTCGGTGCACACCGCGCAATTGCTGCTGGAAGATGCGATTCACCAGGTGATCAGCCGTGGTGAAACCATCGGCGAACCGGTCAGCGCCCGTGTCGGTCTGGCAGCCTCGGTGCTGACTGAAAACTCGGTCAATGCGGTCAATCAGCTCTACTCGATGGCAGGCTCCAAAGCCGTCTACAAGTCGCACTTCCTGGAGCGTTGCTTCCGCGATATTCATACCGGTTCGAAGCACTTCACCCTGTCGCCTTTGAACTTGCACGGTATCGGCAAGTATTACCTGGATAAAACCAACGTACTGGCCGCGGCGTAATAGCCGGTAAATAAAAAACGGGTGCGTTATCAGTGAATGTTCACAGGGATCAATAACGCACCCGTTTCAAGTTGCACCTTTATTTTCTTAAATCTCAAACTTTTGTGCTCGCAGCAAAGAGTCAAGGGAGTGCCACATGCTTGCTCGAAATATTATCAAGTCGCTGATCTTTATTGTTCTGGTGGTGGTTCTTTCCGCCGCGCTGGGCTGGCGTTTCTGGTCGCCGCCACCGGCCGCGGCCGAGCAACGGATCCCCAGCACCCGGGTCGGTCTGGCCGTGGTCAAGAAACAACCCTACACCTACTACCTCGAAGCCATCGGCAAACTCGAGGCGCAGCGTCAGGTGCTGGTCTCGGCCGAAGTCAGCGGCAAAGTGGTGGACATCGATTTCGAGTCCGGCGATGAAGTGAAGGCGGGGCAGGTGCTGCTCAAGCTCAACGATGCGCCGGAGCAAGGTGAACTGGTGCGCCTGAAAGGCGAGTACGAATCGGCCAAGGCGCAGTTTGCCCGGGTCCAGGAGCTGGCCAAGACCGGCGCCGAAAGCCGTCGCGCCTTCGACAGTGCCCGCGCTCAATACGACGCGGCCAAGGGCGACATGGAACGCATGCAGGCGCAGATCGCGCAACGGCACATTCGTGCGCCGTTCGCCGGCACCCTCGGCATTCGCCAGGCGCACCTTGGCCAATACCTGCAAGCCGGCAGCGCGGTGGCGACCCTGACGGATCCGGGCCTGCTGCGCGTCAACTTCACCCTCGCCGAGCGCGATGGCTCGCAAGTGCAACTGGGCCAGACCGTACAGGCCAAGGTCGATGCCTGGGGTGACGTGACCTTCGCCGGCAAGATCGTCGCGGTCGATCCGCAGATCAACCAGTCCCACACCATCAACGTGCAAGCGGTCATCACCGACACGCAAAAACGCCTGCGTCCCGGCATGTATGCACGGGTCTCGGTGACCCTGCCGCAGACCGCCGAGCTGCTGATCCCGGAAACCGCGATCACTTACAACGCCTACGGCGAGAGCGTGTTCTCGGTGTACACCGACGAGACCGGCGTGCAGAAGGTCAAGCGTGAAAGCATCAAGGTCGGCGAGCGTCGCAATGGCTGGGCGGTGGTCGACAAGGGCCTGATCGAAGGCGTGCAGGTGGTGACTTCCGGTCAGCTCAAGCTCCACGACGGTGTGGCGGTGGAAGGCGTGCCGGACACGATTGCTCTTAAACTCAGTGGGCTGGAAAAATGAATTTCACCGACCTCTTTCTTCGCCGCCCGGTGCTGGCCGTGGTGGTCAGCACGCTGATCCTGCTGTTCGGGGTGCGTGCGCTGATGAACCTGCCGATCCGCCAGTACCCGATGCTGGAAACGTCGACCATCACGGTCACCACCCAGTATCCCGGCGCCTCCTCGGAGCTGATGCAGGGCTTCGTCACCCAACCGATCAGCCAGGCCGTGGCCTCGGTCGAGGGCATCGACTATCTGTCGTCGGCCTCGACCCAGGGGCGCAGCCAGGTGACGATCCGCATGGCACTGAACAGTGACTCCATCGCGGCGCTGACCGAGGTCATGGCCAAGGTCAACCAGATCAAATACCGCTTGCCCAAGGACGCTTACGACCCGGTGGTGGAACGTACTTCCGGCGGTTTCACCAGCGTGGCCTACGTCGCGTTTGCCAGTTCCAACCTGACCATCCCGGAGATGTCCGACTACATCTCCCGTGTCGTCGAACCGATGTTCGCCGGCATCGAAGGCGTGGCCAAGATCAACATCATGGGCGAGCAGAAACTGTCCATGCGCCTGTGGCTCGATCCGCAGCGTCTGGCCGGTTACGGCATGACCGGGCAGGACGTTTCGGCGGCCATCGAAGGCAACAACTTCCAGGCGGCACCGGGTCAGGTCAAAGGCCTGTACGTGGTCAGCAACCTGCGGGTGAACACTGACCTGAACAGCGTCGAAGACTTCCGCGACATGGTGCTGCGCAACGATAACGGCCACATCATCCGTGTACGTGACGTCGGCACTGTGGAACTGAACGCAGCCTCCACCGACACCAGCGGCGCGATGAGCGACGTACCGGCGTTGTTCCTCGGTCTGGACGCGGCACCGACCGGCAACCCGTTGGTCATCGTCAAACGCGTGCGCGAATTGCTGCCGCAGCTCCAGGAAACCCTGCCACCGGGCGTGACCGTGCAGATCCCGTTCGAAGTGGCGCACTTCATTCAGTCGTCGATAGACGAGGTGAGCTACACCCTGCTCGAAGCTCTGGTGATCGTGGTGCTGGTGATTTACCTGTGCCTGGGCACGTTCCGCACTGTGCTGATTCCGCTGGTGACGATTCCGCTGTCGATGCTAGGCGCGGCGATGCTGATGCAGATGTTCGGCTTCAGCCTCAACCTGCTGACGCTGCTCGCCATGGTGCTCGCCATCGGGTTGGTGGTGGACGACGCCATCGTCGTGGTGGAAAACGTCCACCGTCACATCGAAGAGGGCAAGAGCCCGTTCGAAGCAGCGCTGATCGGCGCCCGGGAAGTGGCCGGGCCGGTGGTGGCGATGACTTTCACTCTGGCGGCGGTGTACGCGCCGATCGGTCTGATGGGCGGCCTCACCGGCACGCTGTTCAAGGAGTTCGCACTGACCCTGGCCGGCGCCGTGGTGATTTCCGGCATCGTCGCCCTGACCCTGTCGCCGATCATGAGTACCCGTCTGCTGGACGCGAAAACCAGCGAAGGCTTCATGGCGGTCAAGGCGGATCGTTTCTTCCAGTACCTGTCCCGTCGTTATGGCGCGCTGCTCGGCGGTTCGCTGTCGCGTCGCTGGATCAGCCTCAGCGTGGCGCTGGTGATCTTCTTCAGCCTGCCGTTCCTCTATCGCTCGGCGCAGACCGAACTGGCGCCGCTGGAAGACCAGAACATCCTGCTGACCGCGATCAAGGCACCGCAACACGCCAACCTGAATTACCTCGAGGCCTACGCCCACGAGCTGTACAAGACCTTCAACGAAATCCCCGAGGGCTACAGCAACTGGGTGGCGAACGGTTCCGACGGCCTGTCCAACAGCGTCGGCGGGATCAACCTGGTGGACTGGGAAAAACGTGGCCGCGATGCCAACACCATCCAGCCTGACCTGCAGGCACGGGTGAACCAGATCGAAGGCACGAGCATTTTCGTGTTTCAGATGCCGCCGCTGCCGGGCTCCACCGGTGGTCTGCCGGTGCAGATGGTGATCCGCAGCGATCAGGATTATCTGGCGCTGTACAACGTGATGGATCAGCTCAAGCAAGCGGCGCAGGCCAGCGGTCTGTTCGCGGTGGTCGACAGTGATCTGGACTTCAACAACCCGGTGGTGGAAATCCAGGTCGACCGCGCCAAGGCCAACGCCCTCGGCATCCGCATGCAGGACATCGGCGAGACGCTCAACAGCCTGATCGGCGAGAAGTACGTCAACCGGTTCTCGTTCCACGGTCGTTCCTATGACGTGATCCCGCAGTCGGTGTCGGCGGATCGCCTGACCCCGGAAACCCTGAAGCTGTATTACGTGAAGGACCAAAAGGGCAATCCGGTGCCGCTGTCGACGCTGGCTACCCTCAGCGTCAAGGTCGAGCCGAATCGCCTGACCCAGTTCAACCAGCAGAACTCCGCCACGTTCCAGGCCATTCCGGCACCGGGCGTGACCCTGGGTGATGCAGTGGGCTTCCTGCAGAAGCAATCGGAAGGTTTCCCGGCCGGCTTCAGTTTCGACTGGCAGTCCGACGCCCGCCAATACGTGCAGGAAGGCAACAGCCTGGCGTTCACCTTCGGCCTGGCCCTGGTGATTATCTACCTGGTGCTGAGCGTGCAATATGAGAGCTTCCGTGACCCGTTCATCATTCTGATCAGCGTGCCGCTGTCGATCTGCGGGGCTTTGGTGCCGCTGGCGCTGGGCATGACTTCGATGAACATCTACACCCAGATCGGCCTGATCACGCTGATCGGTCTGATCAGTAAGCACGGGATCCTGATGGTCGCGTTCGCCAACGAGTTGCAGCGCCAGCAAGGCATGGACCGCGTGCAAGCGATCCAGCACGCCGCGCAGGTGCGTCTGCGGCCGATCCTGATGACCACTGCAGCGATGGTGGTCGGCCTCGCGCCGCTGTTGTTCGCCAGCGGTGCCGGCGCCAACAGCCGCTTCGGCCTGGGCCTGGTGATTGTGGTGGGGATGCTGATCGGCACCTTGTTCACCCTGTTCATTCTGCCGTCGGTGTACACGCTGCTCAGTTCGATCAAGCAACCGAGCCACGCACCCGAAGCCGAACCGGCCGGTGTGCCGCAACCCATCCTGTGAGGACGTGACATGTATTCGATTACACGTTTGATGCTGGCGCCCCTGGCGGCGTCCATCCTGTTGGCGGCGGGTTGTGTGAACTACGCCGGGATCGATCATCAGGGCAAATTGCTGGTGGTCGGCGATGCGCCATCCGACAGCCTGAAAGACAAGTTGCCACCGGCCCAATGGCCCCGTGCGGACTGGTGGACATCGCTGGGTGATCCGCGTCTGGGCGCGTTGATCGAAGAGGCGTATGCCAGCAACCCGGACTTGCAGGAAGTCGCTGCCCGGGTCGCCAAGGCCAACGCCTTTCTCGACCTGCGCGATGCCGAGCGTTACCCGGAAATGGACGCGTCGGCGGGTGTCACTCGCGGTCGGCTGTCGCGCTTCGAGGACTACAGCGGCGAGGGTGAAAAGTACTTCACCGCACGCAATCTGGCGGTGAATTTCAGCTACACCTTCGACCTCTGGGGCGGCCAGCGTGCCGCCTGGGAATCGGCGCTCAACAGCGCGAGAGCGGCGGAAGTCGATCTGCAATCGTCGCGACTGATTCTGGCGGTCAACGTGGCCAAGGCCTACAACCAGCTGGCGTATGCCTGGCAGGTGTCGGAGCTGAATCAGCGCGATCTGGAACGCTTGAGCAAACTGGTGGAACTGACGGATTCGCGCTACGGCTCGGGGCTCGACAACCTGTCGCAACTCAAGCAGGTGCAGAGCCTCAAGGCGCGTTCGGAATCGACGCTGATCGGCGCCAACGAAGACATCGAAATCGCCCGGCTGCAATTGTCGGCGCTGATCGGCAAGGGCGTCGATCGTGCGCACACACTCGAGCGGCCATCGAATCTGCAAGCCAGCGTGGTGGCTTTGCCGGCGCAGTTGCCAGCCCAGTTGCTTGGCCGTCGTCCTGATATCGTCGCTGCGCGCTGGCGGGTGGAGGCCGAGACCAAAAACGTCGCGGCGGTGAAGACCACGTTCTACCCGAATATCAACCTGGTGGCGGCGGCAGGTTCCCATGCCTTGATCGGTGATGCGATGTTCGCCGGGGTCAGCAAATTCTGGAACGTGGCGCCGACGGTGTCGCTGCCGATCTTCGATGCCGGGCGTCTGCGCTCGGATCTGAAGGCCGGCAATGCCGAGCTCGACAGCTCCATCGCCCAGTACAACCGGGTGTTGAATTCGGCGCTGCATGAGGTGGCGATTTCGGTGACGCAGCTGCGTTCTTTCGAGCAGCAGATCGTCGTGCAGCGCGATGCCTGTTCGATTGCCCAGTCGTCTTACGATCTGTCGCAGTCGCGCTACAAGGCCGGGGAAGACACGTTCCTCGATGCGCTGAACATCGAGCAACAATTGATTCAGGACGAAATGCGCCTGGCCTTCCTCAACAGCAAGCACATCGACAGCTCGGTTTCGTTGATGGCAGCGCTGGGCGGCGGGTTCCAGGCCCCCGCGCTGGAGACGGCACAGAGCAGTGCTCTGTAGTGTTTTCCGGGACGCCGCCTTCGGGGCGGCTGTCGCGGGAAAAAAGCATCTTGTGTATAGTCTTACTGTTCTCGTATAGACGAATACAAGACGGATTTTTCCCGCCTATATCATCAAGGGTACCTACCTATGAACGTCCCGAATCATCCCAATCAGGATCAGATCCTTCTGGAAAATGTGCTGAACGCATTGGGAAGCCCGCTACGCCTGACCGTGTTGAAAGTGTTGTCCGATGGCCAGGAACATCCATGCGGCCGGATCCTCAAGGGCGCATCGAAGTCGACCATGACCCACCACTGGCGGGTTCTGCGTGACAGCGGTCTGATTTGGCAACGCCCCTACGGTCGGGAAAACCTGCTGTCCTTGCGTCGTGAAGACATGGACGTGCGTTTCCCTGGCCTGCTCGACTCGCTGCTGTCGGCGGTCAAGACCGATGAACAGACCATCAGCGTGATCAGCAAACACGAAGTGACCGAAGAAAACGGAACCGAGTGACAGACACCGCCGGTGAAGGGTTGGCCTTCCACGGCAACCAATCAATTCACCATCACCAGGAAGGTGTGTGCGGGTATGGATACAAGTCATTACTGGTCGTCGCGACCCCTGTCGGATTTGACCGGCTCCGAGCATCACTGGCTGTTTTTGCCCGGGGCCCTGACCCCGCGTCTGAAAGCCATGGGCGACTATTCAATTGAAGTGGTCGAGCAGTCCCATGGCCCGCTCAATCCAGAAGAAGCGCAAGCGCTGAACGTGCCGCCGATGACCATCGGCTGGGTGCGCGAGGTGGTGATGAAACTGGATGGCGAGGCCTGCGTCACTGCGCGCAGCCTGACCAGCGTGCCGGCGCTGAACGGCGACTGGGCGGATCTGAACGGCTACGGTCATCGACCGCTGGCCGAAATTCTCTACACCTCGGAGCAGACGCTGCGCGAGCCCTTCCAGTGCGCCGTGCTGCCCCCCGGCGCACCGTTGGCGGCGCTGTCCCAGCGCTACGCGCCGCAGGCCAAACGTCTGCTGGCCCGGCGTTCGCGCTTCACCCGCAATGGCTCGGCGCTGCTGGTCAGCGAGTGCTTCCTGCCGGCGTTCTGGGCCCGGGTCGAGTACGCTCAGGCGCGCAAATCGGCCTGACAAAATAAAACCTGCGGGAGCGAGCGCCCGCAGGTTTTATTTCGCCGGTTTTTCAGAGCCGGATGACCGCTTCGATCTGCTTGATTGCCGGCGTCAGCGCCTGCGCCAGTTCCTCGGCTTTCGAGGTCGGGCGCATGGTTCGGGATGAACGCAAAAACAGAGGATCATCGAACCGCTTGCGCAGCCGTGCCAGCGATCCACTGATGGCGGGTTGTTTGACGTGCAGGCGCTCGGCCGTGCGTGACACGCTGCGTTCGCGGAACAGCACCAGGAAAATGATGATCAGGTTCAGGTCGATATCCGCGAAGTTGTCTTCATTGAATAGCATGGTTACATCCCTGTCATGACCCGCCGGCTGGCGTCAGCCGAGGCCGGCGGGTGTCTGGATCACTGCTCGGGTGCCAGGCGCAGTTCGTCGTTCAGACGGTAGTAACTGCGGTTGAAATAGACCAGGCCTTCCGTGGCCTCGCTGTGTTGCTGCAGCTCGAGGATTTCACAGTAGAAAATGCTGTGAGTGCCAACCTCGTCGACCTTGCTGACCCGGCAATCGAGGCTGACCAGCGCTTCTTCGATCACTGGCGAACCGGTCTTCAATGTCTGGCAGTTCACGCTGGAAAAACGCTCCTGCATGCTTAACTGCCGATTGGCGAATGCCCCTGATGTCGACTGGTGATCGCCGGTCAGGACGTTCACGCACAGCACGCCATTGGTCTTGAAATGCTCGTGATTGGACGACGAGCGATTGACGCACACCAGCAGCGTCGGCGGTGAATCCGTCACGCTGCACACCGCCGACGCGGTAAAGCCGAAACGCCCCGCAGGGCCATCGGTCGTGACGATGGTGACGGCACTCCCCAGCATCGCCATTGCATTACGAAACTCCGTTGAATCAACCATCGCGTCACCTCATTCCATGTAGGTTTAATGGAGCCGATCCGTTCTTCCTTGTCCGTTGTCGTTGTGCGAAAACGGGTATCGGGCAACACGTTCGCTCTGGCGATATAGTACGTATGTATTCGTACCTTGAAAACTATTCCGTGTGCTTATTTTGCAGTCGGTACGCTCGACAGGCATTGCTGTTGCGCGTGTTCAAGGCTGGCCTCCAGCGCGCTCAGTTGCTCTTGCTGTCGGGTGAGTGTGAGGAGTTGCGCTGCGATCTCCTGCTGCTTGCCGGCAATCGCGCGGCGGGCCTTTTCGTAGGGCGACAATTCTGGTTGGCCGGCAAAAATCGCCTGCAATTCCCTGAGGCGAAAACCCAGCGCCTGCGCGCATTTGATAAAGCTCAGCAGCTCGACTGTCTGCGGATCGTAAACCCGGTATTTGCCCTGGCGCCGGGCCTCGGGCAGCAGGCCGATCGACTCGTAATGGCGGATGGTCTTGATCGTGGTTCCCGAACGTTGTGCGGCCTGGCCGATGTACATGTGCAAATCCCTTTTCTCCGTCAGCGGGCATGCGCACAAATAGCGGAAAACTCAATGGCGGGCAATCGATCCGGCCTGCTTCAGCCAGGTTTCACGCTGATGGTCGCTGGCGCCGAGCACTGGTCCGAAGGTCAGCGTCCGGCGGGGTTCGATACCGCAGAACGCCAGTGTGTTCTTGCGCACCTCGTGCAGGCCGGGCATGCGATAGATCCAGCGGTAATACCAGGGCGGCGTGTCCATGGTCACCAGCAAATGGGCGCTGCGACCGCGCAGGAGTTTGTCGGGAAACGCTTTGCCCTGGCGGTATTTGAAAGCGAAACCGGGTAGCAGGACCCGGTCGAAAAAACCTTTGAGCAGCGCCGGAATCCCGCCCCACCAGATCGGGTACACCAGCGTCAGGTGTTCGGCCCACAGGATGTCGGCCTGGGCCTGGAGCAGATCCGGTTCAAGGGCCTGAACCTGGCGGTATCCTTCCCGCAGGATCGGGTCGAAATCGATCTGGCCGAGGGACAGTTGCCGCACCTCGTGCCCGGCCTCGCTGGCTGATTCCAAGTAACGTCCGGCCAGTGCCGCACAAAAACTTTCGCTGGATGGATGGCCGAGAATCAACAAAATCCGCTTGCCCATCATGACTGCCCCTGAGGAAGAAACCCCAAGGGTAAAGTCTGCCCCTCAGGGCAGAGTCAAGGCGTCGAGCAACGCGCGGGCATAGGCGGGGAGGGCGGCGAAGTTGCGGGCGCACAGCAACAGTTTGCGCCTGGCCCACGCTTCATTCATCGGCAGGGTCTTGAAGGTTTGCGGCGCGGCACGCTGAACCGCCGCCAGCGGCACGATACCCAGACCGGCACCCCGAGCGACCATGCGCATCACGCCGTCGAAGCCATCGGCGCGGATACGGATCTGCATCCGCGAGCCGCTGTGCAGGGCCTGTTCTTCCAGGTACACCGCCAGCGCGCTGTCGGCATGCAGACCGACGAAGTCATGGCGCAGGGCGTCGCTGAAACTGACTTCAGTCGCGTCAGACAGCGGATGTTCCAGCGGCAGAATCAGCACCAGCGGATCATCGCGAAAGGCTCGGGTCTGCAAGTCGGTGGTGTCGATCGCGTCGGACACAATGCCCAGATCCGCCGCCCCCTGGCGCAAGGCATGGGTGATGCGGGCGCTGGGCCATTCCTGCAAATCAATGTCGAGATTGGGATGCTCACGCAGGAAATCCGCCAGCACCTCCGGCAGGTATTCGCTGAGTGCCGTGGTGTTGCACAGCAGACGCACCTGGCCTTTGACGCCCCGGGCGTATTCGGCCAGATCCTGTTGCAGGCGTTCGGCCTGTTGCAACAACACACGCGCATGTTGCGCCAACGCTTTACCGGCTGGTGTCGGCGTAACGCCACGGCGCCCGCGCTCCAGAAACTCGGTGCCCAGCGACGCCTCCATGGCCCGGATCCGCGCACTGGCCGCCGCCAGCGACAGATGACTGCGCGCGGCGCCGGCGGTGATGTTGCCGCTGTCGAGGATGTGCAGGTACAGGCGCAGGTCTGTGAGGTCGAAGTGCATGGCGGGTGACTCTTGCTGAAAGAGAGGCTGCCTCAGTGTATGACAGATTTTCAGTTCATCCGCGCAGGCGCACAGTATCGCCATGAACGCACTCGCAGATTTCTATCAGAACCTCGGTCTGGCCCTGTCTTTGCTGGTGCTGATGACCTTCGTCCTCGCCGGTCTGGTGAAAGGCGTGATCGGCCTCGGCCTGCCCACTGTCGCCATGGGCTTGCTCGGTCTGGCTATGGTGCCGTCGCAGGCTGCGGCGTTGCTGATCATTCCGGCGACCTTGACCAACATCTGGCAACTGGCGTTCGGCGGGCATTTGCGCGGGCTGGTGAAACGGCTGTGGCCGATGCTGCTGGCGATCTTTCTCGGCACGGCCATCGGCACGTTGTGGATCGGCATGGCGGGTGGGCATTGGGTGGTGCGCGGGCTCGGCGCGGCGTTGTTGCTCTATGCGCTGAGCGGATTGTTCCTGCCGACGCAGAGTGTCAGTCGCCGCCATGAGGCGTGGCTGGGGCCGCTGTGTGGGGTGATCACCGGCGTCATCACTTCGGCCACCGGTGTATTCGTGATTCCGGCGGTACCGTATCTGCAGGCACTGGGTTTGAGCCGCGATGAACTGGTGCAGGCGCTGGGCCTGTCCTTCACCGTATCGACCCTGGCGCTGGCCGGTGGATTGCTCTGGCGCGGGTCACTCGGCGGCGCGGAATTGAGCGCTTCGCTGCTGGCGCTGATCCCGGCGATGCTTGGCATGCTGCTCGGGCAATGGCTGCGTCAGCGCATCAGCGCCGTGCTGTTCAAGCGCGTTTTCTTCATCGGTCTGGGCGCGCTCGGCGCCCATATCTTGATCAGCGGCTAGCGGACGAATCGCTGAGCATCTCGATCGGGCGGATGTCGAAATCCCGCTCCAGATACTCCATGCGCTGCGCGAGAAACTGCTGCATGTGCGGCAGGTTCGAGTGCACGTCCAGATGCGCCTGGCTTTCCCAGATCTCGTAGAAGATGAACAGGGTCGGGTCTTCCTTGTCGCGCAGCATGTGGTACTCGATGCAGCCGGGTTCTGCGCGGCTCGGCTCGACGTACGCGCGGAAAAACGCTTCGAAGGCCTCGGCTTTTTCCGGGCGGGTCTTGGCGTGCAGGATGAAACCCTGGCGTTCGCTCATCGCAAAAAACTCCTCAGATTCAGATGGCGGCCAATCCTACGGCAACAATCTGCACTCGATTCGTGCGTTTTACTCAAATGAATTTTGCGCAACCGCGGCTTATTCCGCGCGAGGCGCATCGTTAATCTGCCGCCATCCAATTTCTCCCCTTGTCCATCCGGCGCTTTGCGCTGTGCATCGGCATCCGATCGAGGCTGTCTCATGAAAAAAGTACTGTTGCTCAACGGCGGCAAAAAATTCGCCCACTCCGACGGTCGCTACAACACCACCCTGCACGAAGCGGCGCTGAGCGTGCTGGATCGCGGCGGTGTCGACGTCAAGACCACCTTCATTGACGAGGGTTACGACATCGCCGAAGAAGTCGCCAAATTCCTCTGGGCCGACGTGATCATTTATCAGATGCCGGGCTGGTGGATGGGCGCGCCGTGGACCGTGAAAAAGTACATCGACGAAGTCTTCACCGAAGGCCACGGCAGCCTGTACGCCAGCGATGGCCGCACCCGTTCCGACTCCTCGCAGAAGTACGGCAGCGGCGGTCTGATCCAGGGCAAGCAATACATGCTGTCGCTGACCTGGAACGCTCCGCAGCAGGCGTTCGATGATCCGACTGACTTCTTCGAAGCCAAAGGTGTGGACGCTGTTTACTTCCCGTTCCACAAGGCTAACCAGTTCCTCGGCATGACCGGCCTGCCGACCTTCCTCTGTGTGGACGTGATGAAACGCCCGAACATCGAAGCCGACGTGGCGCGTTACGAGCAGCATCTGAGCGAGGTGTTTGGCCTCAAGGCCTGACGCTCGGCTACTATCGAAGGCCTGAGCCTGTGCAGCAGGCCTTTCGATTCGAGGACACCCGTGAAAGCCAGATCCGATGAGTTGCAGATTTTCGTCTGCGTGATCGAATGCGGTTCGATTTCCGCCGCCGCCGAGCAGGTCGGGCAGACGCCGTCGGCGGTCAGCCGCACGCTGTCGCGGCTGGAAGCCAAGCTCGACACCACGCTGATCAACCGCACCACACGACGCATGGACCTGACCGAGGAGGGCAAGTATTTCTTCGAACAGGCCAAGCTGATCCTCGACCAGATGGATCAACTCGAAGAGCGTCTTTCTTCACGTCAACAGACGCCATCAGGACGGCTGCGCATCAACGCCGCCTCGCCGTTCATGCTCCACGCCATCGTGCCGTACATCGACGAATTCCGGCGTCTGTACCCGGACATTCAGCTCGAACTCAACAGCAACGACCTGATCATTGACCTGCTGGAACAAAGCACCGACGTCGCCATTCGCATCGGCACCCTTGCCGATTCGACGTTGCATGCCCGGTCGCTGGGCTGCAGTCCGTTGCTGATTGTCGCCAGTCCTGCCTATCTGGAAAAACACGGTGCGCCGCTCCAGGTTGCCGATCTGAGCGAACACACCTTGCTCGGCTTCACCCAGAACGAAGGCCTCAACCAGTGGCCGCTGCGTTACGTGCACGGCGACCGTTGGCCGATCACCCCGGCGATCAGCGCCTCCAGCGGTGAGACGGTCCGGCATCTGGCGCTGGAAGGGCAGGGCATCGCCTGCCTCTCGCATTTCATGACCATCGACGACATCCGTGCCGGGCGCCTCAAGGTGTTGCTGGCGGAATTCAACAGCGGTTATCGCCAGCCGATCAACGCGGTGTACTACCGCAACTCGCAGCTGGCGCTGCGCATCCAGTGCTTCCTGGATTTCATCCAGAGCAAACTGGCGGCTTACGCCAGCGCCGATTTCAAGGGCTGATTCGTGCCCCCTGCGCAACAGTGATTTGGTTGTGGGCGGGTTTTTCCACCGGCCCCGGCGGTCGATACTCGCTGCATCACTTATTCACGCAGGGAGTTTCTCCATGAACGTATTCGTTACCGGCGCTGCCGGTTTTATCGGCGGCTCCATCGCCACCGGTCTGGTCCAGGCCGGCCACACCGTCACCGGTCTGGTGCGCAGCGCTGAACAGGCCAATGAGCTGAAAGCACTGGGCATCACCCCGGTGATCGGCACCCTTGACGACAAGGCACTGCTGACCGAACAGGCTCGCGCCGCCGACGCGGTGATCAACGCTGCCAGCAGCGACCACCGCGGCGCGGTCGAAGCCTTGCTCGATGCCCTGCGCGGCTCGAACAAAGTGTTCCTGCACACCAGCGGTTCGAGCATCGTCGGCGATGCCTCGGGCGGCAAATCCAGCGACGTCATCTACTTCGAAGACAACCTGCCGGAGCCGACTGTCGACAAAGTCGCACGGGTGGCCATCGACAACCTGATCCTCGCGGCAGCGAAGGATGGCGTGAACTCGGCCGTCATCTGCAACACCCTGATCTACGGCCACAGCCTGGGTGTCAATCGCGACAGCGTGCAACTGCCGCGCCTGCTGAAACAGGCACGCAAAAGCGGCGTAGTGCGTCACGTCGGTACTGGCCAGAACATCTGGTCCAACGTGCACATCGAAGACGTGGTGGCGCTGTACCTGCTGGCCCTGACCAAGAACGTCCCGGGTACGTTCTACTTCGTCGAAAGCGGCGAAGCGTCGTTCATCGATATGACCACCGCCATGGCCCAGGCCCTGAATCTGAGCGAACCGCAGGACTGGCCGCTGAAAGACGCCGAAGCCGAGTGGGGCTACGAAATGGCCAACTACGGCCTCGGCTCCAACAGCCGGGTACGCGGCAAACACGCCCGCGAACTGCTGGGCTGGGCGCCGAAGCGTACGTCGGTGGTTGATTGGATTCGCAACGAAATGGTGTGAGCCCACACACCACACTTGAACCTGTGGGAGCCAACTGGCTCCCACAGGTTTTTTTTATGCCCCGGAAAAGAAGGACAGAGTGTCGAGGCTCATCGAAACGTTCAGACATTTCCTACTAGTCTGATCCCCGCACAGACATGGCCAACGCAACTGGCCGGTTTGTAGGATAGCGGGCACCCACTGGTTGTCTGGCCATGAGGCCGGGTCGGTGGGTAACGCCCGTGGAATTTTTCTGCAAAAAGGAATTTGCGATGGCAATACGCACCTCTGCTGCCTGCACGTAAAGGCATATCCCGGGCGAACCAGACGACTTCGCCTCCTCACGGTTCATGACACGGCGCCAAGCGCCCTGGCCGGAGCATTGCGCTCTTCGGTCACGGGCAAACTCATCCGCGAAATTGGCAAGAACAAGGAGTAGTTATGGTCATTTTGGGCATTACCAATAACGATTTGTCGGGCGCTTGCCTGGTACGCGATGGTCAGATTCTCTCGGCAGTCAGCGAAGAGCGTTTCACCCGGATCAAGGACCACAAGATCTGGCCCGCCAAATCCATCGAGTTTGTGTTGAGCCAGGCTGGCGTGTCGCTGGAAGATCTCGACTACGTGGCTTACGGATGGAATGCCGGTTTCAACGCCGATAAACACCTGGAGCTGTATTTCGACCGGATTGTCGAAGAGGTCCGGAACAACGCCGAAGGCCTGGCGCAGTTCCGCCAGCGTGTCACCGATGAGGTCCGCAACGACAAAGAGAAGCGCGCCGAATTCGACCAGTACATTTTCGCCAATGGCCTGGCCGGCAAGGCGTATTACATCGATCACCATGAATGCCATGCCCTTGGTGCTTATGTCTGCTCGCCGTTCGATGAAGCCTTGACCCTGACCTGTGACGGGCGCGGTGACTTCCAGTCCTTGACCGTGACCTGGTACAGCCCGACCGAAACCACGGTGTTGCAACGCGAAACCAGCATCGACAGCCTGGGTTACTTCTACGGCCGGATCACCCATTTGCTGGGCTACAAACCCAACCGGCATGAAGGCAAGGTCACGGGCCTGGCCGCGTTCGGCGATCCGCAGAAGCTGCTGGGGGTGATGCAGCAGATGATCCGTTTCGAAGACGGGCGCATCAAGGCGAGTTGCGGCGACCTGTTCGTGCCGTCCTACAACAACTACAGCGAATCACTGGAAACCCTGTTCTCCCGGGAAACCCCCGAGGACATCGCCGCCGCCGTGCAGCGCCATTCCGAAGACTTGCTGGTGGCGGTCGTCAAACATCATCTGGAACAACGCGGCAGCACCAACCTGTGCCTGGCCGGCGGCGTGTTTGGCAACGTCAAACTCAACCAGCGCCTGCGCGAGATTCCCGGGGTGAAAAACGTCTACGTGCTGCCATGCATGGGCGATGGCGGGCTGGCACTGGCGGCGGCTGTCGGGGCGGCGTATCTGGAGAACGGTACCCGCTTCAAGAACCCGGTAATGACCCTCGGCCCGGAGGCGCGCAGCGTTTCGCAGAACATCAACCTGATCCATCGCGACTATCCCGAGCTCGGTTATCACACCCCGTCGAACATCATCGACGTGCTGACCGACGCACTGATGGAAAACCAGGTGCTGGGCATGTTCAAGGGCAAGATGGAGTTCGGCCCGCGCTCACTGTGCAACCGCAGCATCGTCTATCACGCGCAGGATAGCGAAGTGAACGACTGGCTGAACAAACGCATGCACCGCACCGAGTTCATGCCGTTCGGCCCGGTCACCGCCATTGAACAGGCCGCGGCCTGCTACGTCGGCTGGGATGAGGGTCAAGTCGCGGCAGACACCATGACCATGACCTACGATTGTCATCCGCAGTTCAGCGAGGCCAGTCCGGCAGTCGTGCACATCGACGGCACGGCGCGGCCGCAGATCATTCGCCCGGAGCGCGATGGGTTCATGCATCGCCTGCTGAATGCCTGGCATGAGCGAACCGGTCAGGCTGCGTTGATCAACACTTCGTTCAACCGACACGAAGAGCCGATCGTGTGCTCACCACAGGATGCACTGGATGCGCTGAAAGAAGGGATGGTCGATCTGGTGGTGATGAGTGAGTCGTTGATTGTCTGGCGTAAAGGCAAAAACAGCTTCACCCAGCAACGCTTCGAATAACGGAAGGATGGTTACAGGGCTCCGCTGGAGCCCTGCTCAGGAGTATCGAGCGTATGGTTGATTCATGTATCTGATCTTTTTCGGGTTCTTTGCGGCAGAAGGGATCATCTATCCGTTCTGGCCGACCTGGCTGAATACGCTGGGTTTCAGCGCCAGCCAGATTGGCTTGCTGATCGCGGCGGTCTATTGGCCCCAGGTGGTGACCGGAGTGTTGATCACCTACGTGGCCGACTGGCGCGTGGACCAGCTTCGGCTCGCGGCTTTTCTCGGTTTCTCGGCAGCGTTGTGTACGTTGCTGTTCTATTTCATGCCGGTGCACCTGTGGGGATTCGTGTGCCTGAGCATTCTGTTCGGCGGGCTGTGGATGGTGGTGTTGCCGCTGTCCGAGTCCTATCTGCTCAAGCGTGACAAACAAGCCCTGCAGAACTATGGCTGGGTGCGCGCGGTGGGCTCTTCGGCCTTTATCCTGACATCGACCCTTGGCGGCCTGCTGTTTGCGCAGTACAGCCAGTCGTGGGTGCCGGTGGTGATTGCCGCGTGCATGTTGCTCACCGCGCTGGCGTGCCTGTGGCTGAAGCGTCAGGTCACGCTGGCGCCTCTGCAACCACCCGGGCGTGTGACGAAACGCCCCGACTGGAAGGCGCTGTTTGCCCAGAAAGGCCTGCTGATCGCGATTGCCGCCGCCAGTTTCATTCAGCTGAGTCACACCCTGTACTTTTCCACGGCGTCGATCGGCTGGGGCGTGAAGGGCTACTCTTCAACCGCCATCGGGGTGTTCTGGTCAGTGGCGGTGATTGCGGAAATCACTTATTTCGCGTTCTCCAACAAAGTCCTGTCGTTCTGTTCGCCGTTGTCCATCGTGATGTTTTCCAGTGTCTGCGCGGCGGCGCGCTGGGCGCTGTTTTCCGACAGCGATGCGGTGCCGGTGATCCTGTTGGGGCAATGCCTGCACGCCTTGAGTTTTGCGGCGTATCACTCGGCAATCATGCGCTGCATTCGTGACCATGCCCCGGCGGATATCCAGGTGTTTACCCAGGGGGTCTATTACTCGCTGGCAGTTGCCTTGCCAATGGGTCTGGCCACACCCTTTGCCGGGTATCTGTACGAGACGCAGCCACAATGGTCCTGGTATGTCATGGCGCTGTTTGCCTTGATGGGGACCGTGCTGGCATTCATTGCTCACCAGAAAATGCGAAGTGCAACCGATGACACAACGAACGTTTACAGCCGTCTGCTTTGATATGGATGGCGTGCTGATCCAGTCGCGCCAGGTCATCGAACGGGCCTGGACCACGGTGGCGCGCCAGTACGGTGTGACGGTCGATCAGGCCTTCATCGACGACCACATTCATGGCCGCCCGGGCGGTTACACCCTGCAGACGCTGTTTGGTCAGTTCGACGAACAGCAGCGTGTGGTGATCAAGCAGGAAGTCGATGCCATCGAAGAGGTTTCGATCTGCGCGCTGGTGCCGGGCGTTGCTGCGTTCATCGCCCGATTGAATGGGCGCGTGCCGCTGGCGTTGGTGACCAGCAGCTGGCGAGCGCGAGTCGACCACGTTTTGCAACAACATGACCTGACGTCGGTTTTCGACTGCATCATCTGCCGCGACGATGTGCGCAGCGGCAAACCGGCTCCCGATCCCTATCGCCTGGCCGCCTCGCGACTGGAGCGTCAGAGCGATGAATGCCTGGTCTTCGAAGACTCTGTCAGCGGTGTGCAGTCGGCGGTCAGCAGCGGCGCGTTGTGTATCGGTATCGGCGACGACCCGACGCTGAGTGCTCACGGAGCACTGCGTACGTACGCGGATTTCACGGCGCTCCCGGTTTCCCAGGGCGGGGTGGATGCACACCTCTATGCTGACGGTGGATTGTTTATCAGCGGGCAGGTTGCCCAGAGGTTCGCACGCTCATGACACCGACCTTGCGACACGCGACCGTCCTGTGGAATTTCCTCGGAGCAGGGCGCCAGCACAGCGATTGTGAGCTGATCGTGGTGTGCGGTTCCTACGATCTTCGGGTCTGTGATTACGCCTGTCAGTTGCTGAAAAAAGGCGTCGCCCCGCATCTGTTGTTTACTGGCAATACCGGCAACTGGACGAAGCATTTGTGGGAACGCACCGAAGCCGATATTTTTGCGCAACGGGCCATGATTCAAGGTGTTTCGCCGGATCAGTTCACCCTCGAATCCCGCGCCACCAACTTCGCCGAGAACATCGCGTTTGCCAGGGAGTTGTTCCCGGACGTGCGCCGGGCGACGTTCCTGACCAAGCCGAATTCGATCCGGCGTGTGGCGCTGACTTTGCCCGTTCAATGGCCAGGGCTTGAGGCCTGGGTGGATGCGCCGTCGTTCGGTTTTCCGGGGGAGGTCAGCAATCTGATCGGGGTCCTGGGGCTGATCGACGAAATGGTCGGGGATATCCACCGGATCATGGTTTACCCTTCGCTGGGCTTTCAGGCCGAGCAGGTGATTCCCGAGGACGTCGAGGTAGCCTGGCGCTACCTGATCGAACAAGGATTCGATCACCATTTGATCAAAGGCAGACACTGACGCCGCGCTGCCGCCGGAGACTGACATGTTGTACGACACACTGATTCGCAACGCCCTGGTCATCGACGGCAGCAACACTCCCGGTTACGCCGCTGACGTGGCAATCCTCGATGGCCGCATCGCGCGCATCGGCGATCTGTGCGATGCCCGTGCCACCGAAGAGATCGACGCCGCCGGCCGCGTGCTGGCGCCGGGCTTCATCGACGTGCACACCCACGACGACACCGTGGTGATCCGCCAGCCGCAGATGCTGCCCAAGCTCAGCCAGGGCGTGACCACGGTGATTGTCGGCAACTGCGGCATCAGCGCGGCCCCGGTCAGTCTCAAGGCTGATCCACCGGATCCGATGAACCTGCTCGGCACGGCCGCCGCCTTCGCCTATCCGCGTTTCAGCGATTACCGCGCGGCGGTCGAAGCGGCCAACACCACGTTGAATGTCGCGGCACTGGTGGGGCACACGGCGCTGCGCAGCAATCACCTCGATGATCTGTTTCGCACGGCGACCGACGATGAAATCGCCGCGATGCGCGAGCAGTTGCGTGAAAGCCTGGAGGCGGGCGCCCTTGGTTTATCCACAGGGCTGGCGTATGCGAGCGCGTTCTCGGCTTCCACCGATGAAGTCATGCAACTGACTGAAGAATTGAACGCGTTCGGCGCCGTGTACACCACTCATCTGCGCAGTGAGTTCGAACCGGTGCTGGAAGCCATGGATGAAGCCTTTCGCATCGGCCGCCACGCCCGCTCGCCGGTGATCGTTTCCCACCTCAAATGTGCCGGCGTGGGCAACTGGGGACGCAGCCCACAGTTGCTCGCGTCGCTGGAAGAGGCGGCGAAAACCCACCCGGTCGGCTGTGATTGCTATCCCTACGCGGCGAGTTCTTCGACGCTGGATCTGAAGCAGGTCACCGACGCCCACCGCATCACCATCACCTGGTCGACGCCTCACCCGGAAGTCAGCGGCCGCGACCTGACCGCCATCGCGGCCGAATGGACGATGCCATTGCTCGATGCCGCCAGACGCCTGCAACCGGCGGGTGCGGTGTATTACGGCATGGACGAGAAGGACGTGCGCCGGATCCTCGCCCATCCGCTGACGATGGTCGGCTCCGACGGCCTGCCGGAAGACCCGTTCCCCCATCCGCGCCTGTGGGGCGCTTTCCCACGGGTGCTCGGCCATTTCAGTCGCGACGTCGGCCTGTTTCCGCTGCATACCGCCGTGCACAAGATGACCGGTCTGTCGGCGGCGCGCTTCGGCTTGAAGGAGCGCGGCGAGATTCGCGAAGGACACTGGGCGGATCTGGTGTTGTTCGACCCGGCAACCGTGCATGACGTGGCGGACTTCAGCGACCCGCAACGTGCCGCGCAAGGCATCGACGGCGTGTGGATCAACGGCGTGCTGAGTTATCGCGAGGGGCAGGCCAACGGGCAAAGGGCAGGGCGGTTTCTGGCGCGTGAGGGTGATCTGCGTGACAACTTTCACTGAGTTTCGCGGATTACGTCACGGTGATGGCACATTGCGATTAAAGAAAGCCATCACCAAGCCGAATTGCTGACATCTACCCCGGCTACACTGCGGGGCCAATCAGTCAGGGAGCACCCCATGAGCTTCGGCAAAACCACCCCGATCCTGCGGATTTTCGATGAAGCCAAGGCCTTGGAGTTCTATGTCGACTTCCTCGGTTTCAAGATCGATTGGCAGCATCGTTTCGAACCCGGTTTCCCGTTGTATCTGCAAGTCTCCCGGGGCGAATGTGTGCTGCACCTGTCCGAGCATCATGGCGATGCAACACCGGGTTCGGCCCTGCGGATCGAGACCGATGAGCTGGAGGCCTTCCAGCAGCAGTTGATCGCCAAGAACTACAAGTTCTCCCACCCGGGGATTCAGGCCATGCCGTGGGGCAGCCAGGACATGACCATCGCCGATCCGTTCGGCAATCGTCTGGTGTTCACCAACGCGATCAGCCTCTAGCTGTCGTTCGCTACCCGGTGAGTCTGCCGAAACTCACCGGGCGGCATCCCGCGCCGACTCTTGAAGGTACGGTGAAACGAGCGTGGTTCGGTGAAGCCCAGATACTGCGCAATGTCCTGAATCGGCAACGTGCTGTTGAGCAGGTAATGCTCGGCCAGCTCCTGGCGCAAGTCATCGAGAATCTGTTGATAAGAGGTGCCGGCCTGATGCAACTGGCGTTGCAGCGTGCGCACCGAGACGGCGAGATGTTCGGCCACCTGTTCCTTGCGCGGCAGACCTTCCTTGAGCAACTGGCGCAGGATGCTTTTGACCCGCTGCTCCAGCGACGCATCCTCCAGCGTCGCCATCAGACTTTGCGCGTGTTCCTCCAGCGTGCGCAGCAAATGCGCATCGGCCTGGCGCAACGGCAACTGCAAATACGGCAACGGCACGATCAGCGCTGAATACGGCTGATCGAACAGCACCGGGCATTCAAAAAACTGTTCGTACTGTTCCTGCGTGGTGTCCGCCGGGCGTGAATGCTCCAGCCACACGGCGGCCGGCGACAACTGGGTGTCGGCGATCCAGCGTGCATATTGCAGCCAGGAGCCGAGCACGTTTTCCACCAGATGCCGGCGGATCCGCGGGCGTTCGAAGCGGCAGCTCCAGATCAGGTGCACGTGGCTGTCCTGCACCTCGGCGCGGCTGACGCCCATGTCGCCCACCAGTTTTTCGAACGGCATGATGCGGCTCATGGCATCGCCCAGTGTCGCGCAGTTCATGGTGATGTAACCCAGCACGCTCCAGGAGTTGGGCAGCACGAAATTCGCCGCGTTGAGGCCGAACAGCGGATCGCCCGAGTGTTCGCAAAAGTAGTCG
This sequence comes from Pseudomonas sp. 91RF, assembly GCF_003576265.1. NCBI lineage: Bacteria > Pseudomonadati > Pseudomonadota > Gammaproteobacteria > Pseudomonadales > Pseudomonadaceae > Pseudomonas > Pseudomonas sp. 91RF. The sequence continues at coordinate 17,912 of NZ_QWFC01000028.1, read as the reverse complement.
AGCAACCGTTCATGGGTTTCACCCGGCAGGCGCAGGCTGTTGTCGCTCAACTGCTGCGCCTGCAACCCGGCCGCCGCTAACGCAGGCTCGATGGCCAGGCCCAGATGTTCGGCATGACGCAGGTACTTGAGCAGTGGCGGAACGGAGGTGAAGCCGAGCGATTGCATGACCGAATTCCCTTGATCGAGGCCGCCACGGGCGGATGAGCGCCCTGAAAGGTAATTTGAATCCACGACTAAAGTAAATGGCTGACGCTTGCGCGACGTTTGACTCAATTGGCTACTCGAACTGGCCGGATGCGACCGTGACACTTTCGGCCGGCTGACTAGTATGAGGGCCTGAAATCTCACTGATCAGACTGCACAGAAGGACACACGCATGCGACGCTGGAACGGCTGGGGAGATGCAACCACGGTGGTCGAACTGCCGGCCCAGGGCGCAAGGTTTCTCCATGAGCGACTGGGGGAGGGACGCGCGTTGCCCGACGCAACGCTGGAGGCGGCGCTGGCCCGGGTGCCGGCCTCGCGGCTGCCTGAACACGTGTTGTACAGCATCAATGCCCATGACCGTCTGCTGCATGCCCGGGGCCAGAGCCTGCCGGACTGGCTGGCATTGCGTGAAGGCGCGCTGGGCAATTATCCCGACGCCGTGGCGTTCCCGGAAACCGCCGAACACATCCGCCAGTTGCTGGCGCTCGCCCAGGCGCAGGACCTGTGCCTGATTCCCTACGGCGGCGGCACGTCCGTGGCCGGACACATCAACCCGCCAGACTCTGCACGGCCTGTGGTGACAGTGTCGCTGGCGCGGATGAATCGTCTGCTCGACCTCGATGAACAAAGCCTGCTGGCGACTTTCGGCCCCGGCGCCAGTGGCCCGCAGGTGGAAAGCCAACTGCGCGCCCGAGGCTACACGCTGGGACATTTCCCGCAGTCGTGGGAGCTGTCGACGCTGGGTGGTTGGGTGGCCAGTCGCTCCAGCGGTCAGCAGTCATTGCGTTATGGGCGGATCGAGCAACTGTTCGCCGGCGGAACCCTGGAAACCTTTGCCGGGCCGCTGCAGATTCCAACCTTCCCGGCCTCGGCGGCCGGCCCGGATCTGCGCGAAGTGGTGCTGGGTTGCGAAGGGCGTTTCGGGATCATTTCCGAGGTCAAGGTGCGGGTCAGCGCGTTGCCGGCCGATGAGCGTTTCTACGGCGTGTTTCTGCCCAGCTGGAGCAAGGCGCTGCAAGCCATTCAACAACTGGCGCAAGCGCGGGTGCCGCTGTCGATGCTGCGCCTGTCCAACGCGGTAGAGACCGAAACCCAACTGGCGCTGGCTGGCCATCCGCAGCAGATTGTCTGGCTGGAAAAATACCTGAGCCTGCGCGGCGCCGGGCAGGGCAAGTGCCTGCTGACCTTCGGCGTGACCGGCAATCGCAAGCAGAATGCGTTGTCCCTGACTCAGGCCCGTCAGCATCTGAAGGCGTTCGGTGGGGTGTTCACCGGCACGCTGCTCGGCAAGAAGTGGGCGCAGAACCGCTTTCGCTTTCCGTATCTGCGGGAGAACCTGTGGAACGCCGGTTATGTGGTCGACACCCTCGAAACCGCCACCGACTGGAGCAACGTCGACAACCTGCTCAACCGGATCGAAAACAGTCTGCGGGATGCCTTGGCGGCGGAGGGGGAGCGCGTGCACGTGTTCACGCATCTGTCCCACGTCTACGGCGAGGGCTCGAGCATCTACACCACCTACGTATTTCGCCCGGCGGCGGACTATCCCGCGACGCTGGCCCGCTGGAAGGCCCTCAAACACGCGGCCAGCCAGACCATCGTCGACAACCACGGCACCATCAGCCACCAGCACGGTGTGGGCAAGGATCATGCGCCGTACCTGTTACGCGAGAAAGGCGCGCTGGCGATGGACACCTTGCAGGCGCTGAGCCGGCACTTCGACCCGGCCGGGCGCCTGAACCCCGGCACGCTGCTGCAGGAGTGACTGCCATGAGCGCGGACTGGAACGCCGATTGGCGCCAGCAAGTCCTGCCGACGTTGGCGGGTGAACCCTGGGACTTGATCGTGATTGGCGGCGGTATCAGCGGCGCTGGCATCTTGCGCGAAGCCGCGCGCCGTGGCTGGCGTTGCCTGTTGCTGGAGCAGCGTGATTTCGCCTGGGGCACGTCCAGTCGATCCTCGAAAATGGTCCATGGCGGTTTGCGTTATATCGCCAAGGGCCAGTGGCGCCTGACCCGGGATTCCGTGCGCGAACGCCAGCGTCTGCTCGACGAAGCGCCGGGCTTGGTGGAGCCGATGAGTTTCATGATGCCGCACTATCGCGGCGGCTTTCCCGGGCCTCGGGTGCTGGGTGGTTTGTTGTCGGTCTATGACGCATTGGCCGGGCGCCGCGACCATCGTTTCCATGACGCGCAGCAGCTGCGTTATCTGGCGCCGGGCGTGAAAGAACATGACCTGCTGGGCGGCACCTGTTTTGTCGATGCGCTGACCGATGACGCGCGGCTGGTGATGCGCGTGTTGAGCGAAGCACGGGCCGACGGCGCGGTGGTACTCAACGGCATGCGTGTCGAACATCTGCTGCGGGAAAACGGGCGGGTGTGCGGGGTTCAGGTCGAGGACTGTGAGGCCGGCGCCTCACTGCAATTGCGATGTGGCGTGCTGGCGGTGGCCACCGGGGCCTGGGCCGAACGCTTGCGTCCACCCGAGGCGCCCCGCCAGCTGCGCCCGTTGCGTGGCAGTCATTTGCTGCTGCCGGGCTGGCGCTTGCCGGTGGCTCAGGCCTTTACGTTTATGCACGAGCAGGATCGGCGACCGGTGTTCGTTTTCCCGTGGGAAGGCGCCACGGTGGTCGGCACCACGGATCTCGATCACCGCGAGAATCTGGACCAGAGCGCGAGCATCAGCGGTGAAGAACTCGACTATCTGCTGGCGGCCTGCCGACAGCAGTTTCCCGGCGCTGAAGTGACAGCGGCCGACGTGCTTTCAACCTGGTCCGGCGTGCGCCCGGTGGTGGGCAGTGCGGCGGGTGAGCATCAGGACAAACCGTCGAACGAAACCCGTGAACATGTGCTGTGGCAGGAGCCGGGTTGCGTCACGTTGGCCGGCGGCAAGCTCACGACGTTCCGCCCGCAAGCCATCGAAGTGCTCAAGGCGTGCGCCGACATGCTCGGCCGTTCTTTCGATGACGATGCGGCACCGGTGTTTGCCGCCGTGCCGCCACTGGCGATCCCCGGTCTCAGCCCCGGCCAGTGGCGACGTCTGGCCGGGCGACATGGCCGGGACCTGCCGAGACTGGCGCAACGGCTCGCCGAACTGGGCCATGAAACGGTCGGCGCCACCGACACCTTGTGGGCCGAACTGGCCTTCGCCTGCGAAGCGGAGATGGTCCTGCACCTGGATGACCTGCTGCTGCGTCGAACCCGTCTCGGCCTGTTGCTGCCCCATGGCGGCGCCGATTATTTCCCGGCCATTCGCCGACTCTGCCAACCACGGTTGGGCTGGAGTGACGAACACTGGCAACAGGAACAGCAACGCTACCAGGCGTTATGGCAACGCCATCACGGCCTGCCGGATATTGCGCAGTGATGCCCCTCGAAGAGAGCTCCATGGACAACCACCCGAACAAGCGTTACCTGCTGGCCATCGACAATGGCACCCAGAGCGTGCGCGCGCTGCTCTTCGATTTGCAGGGCAATCTGCTCGGCAAGGGCAAGGTTGAATTGCAGGCCTATTACTCGACGCAACCGGGCTGGGCCGAACAGGATCCGGAATATTACTGGGCGAAACTGGGCGAGGCCTGCCAACAGGTGTGGGCGCAAACCGGCATCGATCGTTCGCAGATTGCCGGGGTTTCCCTGACCACCCAGCGTGGCACGGTGATCAACGTCGATGCTCAGGGCAAGCCGCTGCGCCCGGCGATTCTCTGGCTCGATCAGCGCCAGAGCGAAGTCGAAGGCGGGATCAAGGGGCCGTGGGGCTGGCTGTTCAAACTGGCCGGCGCGCAGGCCACCGTGGATTACTTTCGCGCTCAGGCCGAGGCCAACTGGATCGCCCGTCATCAACCCGAAGTATGGGCGGCGACCGACAAGTTTCTCTTGCTCTCGGGGTTTCTCACGCATCGCCTGTGCGGGCGCTTCGTCGACTCGGTGGGCTGTTGCGTCGGTTACCTGCCGTTCGACTTCAAACGCCTGCGCTGGGCCGCACCACGTGACTGGAAGTGGCAGGCGCTGGCAGTGCGTCCCGAGCAACTGCCGACCTTGCACAAACCCGGTGAAACCCTCGGCCACATAACCGCCGAAGCGAGTCGTCACACCGGCATTCCCGAGGGCATTCCGCTGATCGCGGCGGGCGCCGACAAGGCTTGTGAAGTGCTCGGCTCTGGCGTCGTTGACTCGGGCACGGTGTGCCTGTCCTACGGCACCACGGCGACGATCACCAGCACCCGCTCGCGCTATCTGGAAATCGTCCCGTTGATTCCGCCGTACCCGTCGGCGGTGCCGGATCAGTACAACTGCGAGGTGATGATTTATCGCGGCTACTGGATGGTCAGCTGGTTCAAGAACGAGTTCGGCCTGCGGGAAATGCAGCAGGCCAAAGAGCAGGGCATCGAGCCCGAGCAGCTGTTCGATGCGCTGGTCGAGGCGGTGCCCCCGGGGTCGATGGGATTGATGCTGCAACCCTACTGGTCGCCGGGGATTCGCGAACCGGGCGTGGAAGCCAAAGGCGCGATGATCGGCTTCGGCGACGTGCACACCCGTGCGCATATCTACCGGGCAATCCTCGAAGGCCTGGCCTATGCGCTGCGTCAGGGCATGGAGAAAATCGAGAAGCGCTCGAAGATCTCGGTCACCCGTCTGCGGGTGGCTGGCGGCGGCTCGCAAAGTGATGCGGCGATGCAACTGACGGCGAACATTTTCGGCCTGCCAGCGGAGCGTCCGCATGTCTATGAAGCGTCCGGTCTGGGCGCAGCGATTTGCTGCGCGGTGGGGCTTGGGTTGCACGCGGATTTCCCCACGGCGATAGCGGCGATGACCCGGGTTGGCGCGGTGTTCCAGCCGCAGCCTGAGGCGCAGCAGGTCTATGAACGACTTTACAAGGACGTGTATCTGCGCATGTATCGGCAGCTCAAACCGTTGTACCAGAGCATCCGCAAGATCACCGGTTACCCGGCCTGAATGAACAGCGCACGTGGCGCTATCGGAGAACTTTTCTGGTGAGATCGGACAGTGTCAGAGGCGGGGTCGATTGTTAGGCTCGATCCCCACGGCACACATAACAAGAACCAGAAGCAATGAAGCTGATCTCCCTCCTGCTGCTTTGCGCAATGGCCCCGACGGCGTGGGGCTGGTCGAACCATACGGTGGGCAGCTACCTGGCGTTGCAGGACTTGCCGGCGTTGCGCGATGCGTCGCCCGTCGAGGTCGAACCGCTGGAGCGGTTTCTCTCCGAGCAATACCCGGCCATCGTCGCGTTGCTCGATGAGCAGGAACGCTTCGCCCGCGAACACTTCAAGCAGTACCCGCCGCGCCCCGACAACCTCAAGTTGCCTGGCGCGCCGAGCGACAATCTGCGCCACGACTTCCTCACTGCATTGCGGATCAATCCGCTGATTCATCTGGCGATGGTCATTCAGCCATTGCCGGGCAAAGACCTGCCCGAGCGCGAGCATCTGCAGGCCGATCAAGTCATGGTTGAGCAGACGCTTTCGCCGTGGAATCGCCAGCGTTTCATTCGCATAGCCGATCACGAAAAAGTCGCGCCCCTGGCCGTGCTGGCGAGCGCCGCCGATGAGCCGGACTACGGCCACGACATCAATCTGTTCAGCGACAACCCCGGCGAAGTCGCCGCGTCGTACGGCTTCGGCCCGCAGCCGTTTGGCGATGCACGCTTCCAGTACAGCTCCCAGGCGCCGTTTCACATGGGCTTCTTCCATGAGAGCCCGGTGGTGTATGCGGCTGCCGGATTTCTCGAGCGCAGCTGGCCGGACTGGCGCGCATATCAGTACATGGGGCTGGCGCGACTCGCGTTTGCCACGGGGCATTCTTATTGGGGGTATCGCTTTCTCGGTTGGGGCCTGCACCACGTTCAGGACCTGACCCAGCCGTATCACGCCAAGCCATTGCCCGGCGTCGAACTGCCGAGCCTCCTGCTGCTGGAGGGCAAGGCGCTGGCCGGTTTTGCGCAGGACAAACAGGCGTCCATCGAACGGGTCGCGACCCGCCACATGGAAGTCGAGAAGTACCAGTCGACCTGGCTGCGGCGCGTGCTGCGCGCCGGTCAGCCGCATCCGATGCTTGACGCTTACGCCGATGCCGCCGGGGACGCGCATTACCCGCCGTACTCCGTGGACTATTTGCGCGAAGTGGTGAGTGCCGAGTCCGTCGACGACTCTGCCGCCTTCGATGAAGCCATCGGCCAATGGCTGGAAACGGCGCCGGTCACCAGCGATTTCAGTGCCGGCAATCAGTTGCAGCTAGAGAACTTCGAGCATCCGGAACTGAATCGGCAACTGCTCAGATTGCTCGGCCATTTCGGCGCCCACAGCCGGATTTATGTCAGCGCGGGACTGGCGCCCTGAGCATCGCGGCAACACACAACAATAAGAACAGGGAAGGAGGAACAGATGATCAACACTCGATTGCGCCTGTCTGGCGTAGCGCTCCCCGGTGTCGGTTTGGCAGGGCTGCTGCAACTCTGCGCAGTCGACGCGGTGCAGGCTGCCGAGTTCAGCGTGCTGGACAATCAGGTCACCGGCTCGCTCGACACGACCCTGTCCTATGGCCGCTTGTGGCGGGTTCAGGGCCGGGACAAGAACAACGATGACGTCAACACCAACGACGGCAATCGCAACTTCGACACCGGGCTGGTTTCCGAGGTGTACAAGATCACCTCGGAGCTGGAGGCCAACTACCAGAACTACGGGATGTTCCTGCGCGGCACGGCGTTCTACGACACCCAGTTGATGGACAAGCGCAACGACTACTACCACAACAACAGCCCGTCGCAGCCGAGCCAGAGTTATCCCCAGGACGACCGTTTCACTGGCCAGACCCGCGACATCGCGGGCAGCCGGATCGAGATGCTCGACGCCTACGTCCATGGCAGCTGGGACGTCGCGCAAATGCCGGTGACGGCACGGGTCGGGCGTCAGGTGTTCAACTGGGGCGAGGGAATTTTCTATCGCGGCGGGATCAACACCACCAACCCGGTGGACGCCGCCAAGTACCGCTTGCCCGGCGCCGAGGTCAAGGAAGTGCTGATGCCGGTGGAGGCGGTCAGCTTCAACATCGGCCTGACCGACAGCCTGACCATGGAGAGCTTCTACCAGACCAACTGGAAAGAAACCCGCATCGACCCGGTCGGCACCTTCTACTCGCAGACCGACCTGTTCGCCGATGGTGGCAACACCGCCTACAACAACTTCAGCGGCACCGCCCTCGACACGCCGGTGCCGGGCTTCGGCAACGTCATCGGGCTGTACAGCGCACTGGGCAACAACCCGCTGCTGGGGCCGGCGCTGAAATCCACCGGTCTCTACGCCAACGGTGTGACTCCGGCCTATGGCAACACCCTGAAAGTGGCGACCATCGGCAAGGACTACAACGCGCGCAACGACGGCCAGTTCGGCTTTGCCTTTCGCTACATCGCCGAAGAACTCAACAGCACCGAGTTCGGCCTGTACATGGTCAACTACCACGCCAAGGAGCCGACCATCGCTGCCGACCTCGGCGGTTACAAGGGCATCGACATGAATGCCCTGACCAACATGCTCTCCAGCGTCGCCGGCAGTCAGGCCGGGGCTCTCGCCAACGGGCTGGCGACCGCCGATGTGATGGGCAACATCCAGGCCCATCGGCGCTATGCCGAAGACATCCGCATGTACGGCTTCAGTTTCAACACCACCCTGGGCAATGCCTCAGTGTTCGGTGAACTGGCCTATCGGCCGAACCTGCCCATCGGCATCGCCGCCACCAACGACTTGATCGGCGATCTGGCCAATGGCGCTGCGGCGGCGGTGTCCGGCAAGGCCATCAACGTCGGCGGGCAAATGGTCACCCTCGACAGCCAGATCAACAACGCCGAGCGGGTGGAAGCGTTCAACACCTCGCTGGGCAGTATCTACAACTTCGGCCCGACCCTGTCGTTCGACTCGATGTTCGGCATCTTCGAACTGGCCTCCGAGCACCTGCGCGGCAGCAGCCTGCAATACACCGCCTACGACGGCAGCAACCGTTACTACGCCGGCACCGGCAACACTTCGTACGTGTCCGGCGGTGATCGTGACGATCAGGTCAACCGCAATTCCTACAGCTACACGGTGATGTTCAACGGCACCTGGAACGACGTGTACGCCGGGATCAACGTCTCGCCCTACGTCGTCTACAAGGACGACTTCAAGGGCAACAGCTATCAGGCCGGCAATGCCATCGACGGGCGCAAGGCCTACACGCTGGGGGTCAAGGCCAACTACCAGAACAAGCTCGAAGCCGAACTGCAGTACACCGAGTTCTGGGGCGGCGGGCAGAACAACGGCATTCGCGACCGTGACAACGTCGGGTTCAACCTCAAGTATTTCCTTTGATATCCAGAACACCGGTGTCCCCCTGTGGGAGCGAGCCTGCTCGCGATGAGGACGGCACATCCAGAAGTTGTGTTGCCTGACTCACCGCCATCGCCAGCAGGCTGGCTCCCACAGGGGATTCACTGGTTATGCAGACCTGGTTTTATTTCGGAGAACGATCATGTTTCAAGCTTCACGATTGACCAAAACCACGCTGGCGCTCGTCCTCGGCCTGGCCACCGGCAGTGCACTGGCCGCTATCTCGCCCCAGCAAGCCGAACAACTGAAAACCTCGCTCACCCCGATGGGCGCCGAGCGCGCCGGCAACGCGGCCGGCACCATTCCGGCCTGGACCGGCGGCATCACCCAGGCCCCGGCGGGCTTCAAACCCGGTCAGCATCACCCCGATCCCTACGCGGCGGACAAACCGCTGTTCATCATCACCAAGGCCAATCTCGACCAGTACAAGGCGCATCTCACACCGGGCCAGATCGCCCTGTTCAACAGCTACCCCGACACCTTCCAGATGCCGGTCTATCCCTCGCGTCGATCCGGTTCCGCGCCGCAGTGGCTGTATGACAACACCCTGAAAAATGCGACCTCGGCCAAACTGCTGGAGGGCGGCAGCGGATTCGCCGATGCCTATGGCGGCGTGCCGTTTCCGGTGCCCAAGGACGGGGTCGAAGTGCTGTGGAACCACATCACTCGCTATCGCGGCATCTACGTCGTTCGTCGCGCTTCCGAAGCACCGGTACAGCGCAACGGCAGCTTCGCGCTGGTGACCTCGCAGCAGGAAGGCTTCTTCAACTACTACCGCCCGGGCGGCCAGTTCGCCGACCTGAAAAACGTCCTGTTCTACTACCTCGCCTTCGTGAAAAGCCCGGCGCGCCTCGCGGGCGGTGCCGCACTGGTTCACGAGACGCTGGATCAACTCAAGGACCCGCGCCAGGCCTGGATCTACGACGCCGGCCAACGCCGCGTGCGTCGCGCGCCGAACCTCGCCTACGACACGCCGATCGCTTCCTCCGATGGCCTGCGCACCGCAGACGACACCGACCTGTTCAACGGCTCGCCGGATCGCTTCGACTGGAAGCTCAAGGGCAAACAGGAAATTTACATCCCCTACAACAACTACAAAGTCGGCAGCCCTGACGTGAAATATGCCCAGCTGCTCACTCCCGGCCACCTCAACCCGCAATACACCCGCTACGAACTGCACCGGGTCTGGGTGGTGGAAGGCACACTCAAGCCGGGCGCGCGGCATGTCTATTCCAAGCGAGTGCTGTTCCTCGACGAAGACAGCTGGGGCGCCGCACTGGTGGATCAGTATGACGGGCGCGGGGAGTTGTGGCGCGTGTCGATGGCCTACCTGAAAAACTTCTACGACCTGCCCACCACCTGGAGCGCACTCGACGTCTTCCACGACTTGCAGGCCCGGCGTTACTACGTGCAGAACCTGGATAACGAAGAGGCCTCCACCGTCGACTTCTCGCAACCGATGCCGGAGGACGCGTATTTCATGCCGTCGGCGTTGCGGCAGCGGGGGACTCGGTAAGCTGTAATCCGTTTCTTCTAAAGAGCAGGCAGAGGTTTTCGAGTTGGTTTGTTAGTCTGCAATCACTCATTTCACGGATTGAAGGAAGCCTTATGACCAGCATCACTATTCGACTCGATGAGCAGATGACAGAGCTACTGCGTATCGCTGCCGCCCAAAACGGCCATTCCATGGAAGACGAAGCGCAGCAGATTCTGGAGAACGCGTTGGCTTACGTTGATCAAGCCGGCGGGTTAGGTACTCGGATACACAATCGATTTGGCGCCATGGGTGGTGTCGAACTCGATCTGCCATCACGTTCAGAAAACCTCAGCGGCTGATAAACACCGCTCACAAAAAGCCCGCCGCCACACCAAGACTTGTGTGGCGGCGGGCTCTTTATAGGGTGCAAAAAAGGCGAGTGCACCGCACTCGCCACATCCCGCATCAATCCCTCGGCACGACCTTGTCCAGCGCACGGTTAACGGCCATTTCGGCGATCATCACGATCTGGGCGATGCCTTGCAGGGTCTTGCGGTGGCTGCCCTCGACCAGTGCCACATGATTATTGAGCATGACGGTGGCGGAGCCGAGGGATTCGCTGGCGTCTACCAGCAGGGATTTGGTGTCGGCTTCGGGGTGAGCCTGATAGAGGGTGTTGGGTTTGTAGGGCGCAGCCATGATGTGGGCGCTGAGTGGGCCCAGGTGATAATCGAGGGCGCGTTCGGCGGCTTCGTTGAAGCGTTTCGAGCCGGGGCATTCGTAGGGGGATGCCGGATCCGGGAGGGTTGTGGGTTCGGTGAGGGGTGGGTTTGGCGTTACCTTGAACATGGATGTTTACCTTTTATGAGGCTGCATCCATTTCGCCGCTAAGCAAAAGGGAGGCAGCTGTGCGCAAGTTAGCGGACCGGTAAGCATCCAAACCCGGTGCATCCGAAGATGCCATGCGCACAGCCACCATCAAGTGCAGGCGAGTGCCTGACTGGATCGTACTTGTGCAACCGAGGATACAACCGAGCCGCTAAGCTCGATCACTGGAAATCAGTGACGCAATCAAATTACGCAGCCAGCCCAAGGCGCACAAGCCGGCGGATTCTGGCGTAGCCGTAGGCAACGGCGCAAGGTTTTGTGGGCTTCGGGACGTATCACGGCGTGTCCTTAAACACCACTGACCAACCGTGTGTAATTGCGTTTCAGAGCGTGTCATCCAATTCCTGAACATGGCAATTTCAGGGCAAAAAAGTAGGGCAGCTTTTCAGCTGCCCTTCTTTGTACATCGGCTTTCGTGTGCAGGGTTTACACGCGGAAATGGCTCACCATCTGCTGCAACTGCCCACCCAGTCGCGCCAGTTCAACACTCGACTTGGCGGTCTCATCGCTCGCCGCTGCCGTCTGCTCCGACACGTCACGGACGTTGATGATGCTGCGGCTGATTTCTTCGGCCACGGCGCTTTGCTGTTCGGCGGCTGCGGCGATCTGCTGGTTCATCGACTGGATGTTCGACACCGTGCGGGTGATGTTTTCCAGGGAGTCGCCGGCCTTGCGGGTCAGGGCCACGCTGCTGTCTGTCAGGGCGCGACTGTTGTTCATCACGGCGGAAACCTGCTGCGTGCCGTTCTGCAGACCGGCCACCAGGCCTTCGATTTCCTCGGTGGATTTCTGCGTGCGCTGGGCCAGGCCACGGACTTCGTCGGCGACCACGGCAAAACCGCGACCGGCTTCACCGGCACGGGCGGCTTCGATGGCGGCGTTGAGGGCCAGCAGGTTGGTCTGTTCGGCCACGGCCTTGATCACGTCCATGACGCTGCCGATCTTGTCGCTTTCCTGTTGCAGCACGCTCATGGCTTCGGTGGAACGCACCACTTCGCTTGCCAGACGCTCGATCTGGGCGATGGCTTCGTTCACCACTTTGTCGCCTTCGCGGGCTTCGCCGTCAGCGGCGGCTGCGGCTTGCGAGGCTTCTTCGGCGTTGCGCGCGACTTCCTGCACGGTGGCGGTCATCTCGTGCATGGCGGTGGCGACTTGATCGGTCTCGACCTTCTGGCTGTTCACGCCGGCGCTGGTCTGTTCGGTCACGGCCGACAGCTCTTCGGCGGCGCTGGCGATCTGGGTCACACCATCGCGGATGCCGCTGATCAGGTCACGCAGGGTCACGCCCATGCGCGCAATGCCTTGTTGCAGCACGCCGAGTTCGTCGCGACGGGTCACGACCACGTTCTGGCTCAGGTCGCCGCTGGCGATGCGCTCGACCACGGCCATGGTTTCCTGCAGCGGACGGGTGATCTGGCGGGTAATGATGAACGCCGCAATGACGCCCACCAGCAACGCCAGCAGCGTGCTGATCAGTTGCAGGGTGCGGGCCTGGGCACTTTCCATGTCACGACGGTCGAGCTGGATCTGATACATCTGCTCGCTCAGGGTCACGATGTTGGCGCCCTGATCGGTCATTTCCTTGCGGGCCTGCACGGCTTCGCTGTTGGCGTTCTTGAACGCCTGCAAGGCACTGCGGTAGTTGGTCAGCGCGGTTTCCAGCTGACGCAGGGTGTCTTGCTGGGTGCTGGAGAAATGCACGCTCAACTGTTTCAGGCTGGCGATGGCGACATCCAGTTGGCCGACGGCTTTCTGCTCGGTATCGGCATTGGTGGTGGCGGTGTAGCCGCGCACTTCGTAGCGGGCCAGGATGAACGCTTCCTTGGCTTCGGTGATGGCCTGGAATTGCTCGAAGCGCTCCTCGCTCATCGCCATCTGCCGCACGCGGTTGCTGATCGATTCGATCAAGTTGTAAGCGGTCTCGGCATTGGCGGCCATGGTGTCGCGCGCCGTGTTGCCGGTGCGGTAGGCGTTGCGCATCTTGTTCAGGGAGGTCTGGTACTCGGCGATGGTCGCGGCCTGCTCCTTGAGCAGTTTGACGTTTTCCGGGCTCTTGAACTTGCCCAGCAGCGCCTGCTGTTGCGCGGCGAAACCGTCGAGGGTGGTCTGCACGTTCTGCGCGGCGGTTTCATCGCCATTGGTCAGCATGTATTGCAGGCGCACCACGCGCAGCTTGGTCAGGCCGGCGTTCAGCTGGGTGATGTCGCTCATCCAGTTGCTGCGGTCAATCAGGCCGCCGAGGCTGGTCCAGCCGGTGAGCGCCAGGATGCAGGTCAGGGCCAGGACGAGACCGAAACCCAGCCCCAGTTTGAGGTTCACGCTGATGTTGCCGAACCAGCTATTCATCACAATTCCTCCAGAAAACGTTGTGCGTCTTGATCGTCGGTCAGGCTGGAAGATTGTTGTTTTTTTGAGCCAGCAAGGGTGTTAGCAGGACTGTATCGGCCGCAAATCCGAGAGCTGAAAGGATTTTGTCCGACGGAATTTGTAACAAGGGATCCCAAGACTTTTTTCACATGACTTTCACTGGCTGCCCACGGGGGCCTCTGTACCTTCGCCGGATCAAATGACAGTGCTGCGAGCTGGCGAGGCGGATTTTTGTGGAATTGAGACTGAGTCTGTTCGGCGTCAAACGCTCGATCGACCTGAGCGGTTTGGCCCGTTTTCGGAACGCCGGGGTTGTCCTGGCGACCTTGGCGCTGGTGGTGCCATTGACCCTGTGGCTGCTCGCCCCGGCGGCGGTGCCTGATCTGGCCCACGGCAATGTGGCCGGCGCGCAGGCGTTGGCGGCCGGTTGGGCCAAGGGCGACATGATCGTGCTGGTGCGTCATGTCGAGCGCTGCGATCACTCCCCGGCGCCATGCCTGAGCGGCAATGACGGCATCACCGACCGTTCGCGCAGTGTCGCGGTCGCCGTCGGCGCACAGTTCGAACATCTGGGCCTGAACCATGCCGACATCTACAACAGCCCGATGACCCGCACCGTGCAGACCGCCGGTTACATGTTCAACCACGCGACGGCCGGTGAAGACTGGCTGATCAGTTGCAAGGGGCGCATGTTGCAGGATGCGCTCGCGCACAAGATCCCGGGGCGAAACCTGATCCTGGTCACCCACAGCGAATGCATGGCGCAGCTGGAAAAAGACCTCAAGGTGCCGGCCTCGACCCTCGGTTATGGATCCTCGCTGTTCGTTTCCGCGGCCAACCCGGCGGCTCCAAAAATGCTCGGCTTCATCGAAGCCTCCGACTGGCGCACGGTGTCCACCCGATGAGTGCTCGCTTTTACGCTTACAACTTCGGTATCCCGCTGTTTTGTGCTGCTGTGGTGTTTCTGATGTTCGACATGACGAACATCGACATTGCCTTCAGTAATCTGCTGTTCGATCCGCTGACCAATACCTTCCCCCTCGACAAGATTCACTTCTTTGAAAAGCTGACCCACAAGTGGGCGCGGATCATTCCGAACTGGACTGCTGAAATTGCCTTGGTCGGTGCGATGCTGTCGGTGGTCTGGCCGCTGGTCATTCCGCAGAAACGCCCGGGCTTCGCCGGGTTTCTTGAGCGCTGCAAAGTGGCGCCTGTGCTGCGCTTTGCCGCTGACCATCGCCGGGATTTTCTGTTTGTGGTGGTGGCGTTCGCGGTGTGTACCGGCGTGATTCACTTCCTCAAGGCCCATACCAGCGTTTACTGCCCGATCGAGACGACGCTGTACGGCGGCAAGATGGCGCACATCGAGTGGTACAACAATTTCCAGCTGTTCCATGAGGCCGGTGACGGTCGCTGCTGGCCGGGCGGACACGCTTCCGGCGGCTTCACCATGCTGGCGCTGTATTTTGTCGCGCGTCGTTATCAGTGGCGCTTCTCCAGCGCCTTGTTGTGGGGCTCGCTGCTGCTCGGTTTCGTCTACGGCACCACACGCGTCCTGCAGGGCTGGCACTACATGTCCCACACGTTCTGGGCCGGTATCTTCGTATGGCTGGCGTGTCTGCTGACGGCGCTGGCGTTTTATGGCCGGGCTCGTCTGGAACTGCCGGTATTGAGCAAGCGTGAGCGACAGGTATTCGGTGCGCAGCCTGAGGCTGCTCTCTGAAGTATCGCCATTGAAATGAAAAACCCGCCATCACTGGCGGGTTTTTCGTTTGTGCATCGCTGTATCAGTAGCCTACGAAGTAGTACGCCTGGCGCCCGACCATCATGGTCTTGAGTACTTTCAACGGGGCGGCGGGCTCGCTGTCGCCCGACATCACCGCGATGTTCGAAGGCGAGGCACTGAGGTAATCCTTCAGTTGCGCATCGGTATCCAGGCCCTTGAGGACGCTCTGGGTGTAGAACACGCTGGCACCGCCGACCCGTTCGTTGGCCTGGAACAGCGCGACCTGATGGCCGCTGGCTTGCAGGCTCTGGATATGTTCGGTCAGTGGCAGGAACGACAATTCCTTGTCCGCCTTCGGCAGTGCCCATTGTGCGGCACCGAGGTAGCTGGCGATCACCACCGTCAGGATACCGGCCGCCAATGCCTGACGATGACGGGCGATCCATCCGACAAACCCGCTGTTACGGTCCTTCAACCTCTCGAACAGTACACCCGCATATTCCGCCGCAATCACTGCCGCTGCCGGCGTCATCGACATCAGGTACACCGTGCGCTTGCTCGACGCCAGGGTCAGCATGATGAACTGCGCAACGATCCACAGGCTGAAAAACAGCAGGTAACGATTGGCCTTCAATTGTTTGCGGAAGTGCCACAGCCCCAGGTACACCAGAATATTCCACGGCAGGAACGCTTCGGGCAGTTTGGCGATGTAGTAGTAGAACGGCTCATAGTGCCCGGCTTCGACGAACGACCCGCTGAAGCGCCCGACACTGTTGGTCAGCAAGACTTCTCTGACGGCCTGGGCGCCGCCGTGCTGATAGAGCACCGCGAGCCAGATCAGCAGCGGAATCAGCCCGAGCGCGGTCAGCAAACCGGGCCGCAGCCACTCGGTCAGTTTGAAGCGCTTGTCCATCAGGTTGTCGGCCAGCAGGTAAGCGAAAATCACCACCCCCGGCATCGCCAGACCGAGCACGCCTTTGCTCAGGGTAGCGATGGCAATCCCGACGATAAACAGCAACGAATTACCCGGCGTCGAAGCGCGTTGTGCCTGGAAAAACGCCAGCAGTGCCGTGGTCACGCCGAGCGCGAGCAACGCATCCTCGCCAACCCCGCGCACGTTGCTCCAGTAACTGGCCATGGTTGCCAGCAGGATTCCCGCGGTCCACGCAATCGCTTTCGGCCGTCCGAAGCGCCGCAGCATGCCGTACAGAATCATCACGCTGAGCAGGCCGGCCACCGCCGACGCCAGCCGCACCGCCCACGGCGAAACACCGAACACGCGCATGGCGCCGGCGTCCAGCCACAGACTCAGCGGTGGTTTTTCCAGAAACGGTTCGCCGAACAGACGGGGCGTCACCCAGTCATCGTCCAGATGCATCTCCATGGCGATGCCGGCGACGCGGGCCTCGGTGGAGCCTTGCAATTGATGGTTACCCAACGCGAAGAAAAACAGCAGGGCGGCAAGCAGGAACAGGGAAGTGACGGCACGCGACGACATAGGTTTCAGATAACCGGAAGGGGCGAGAGGCGTGAGCATACTTCGTCAATGCTTAACAAATTGTGAAACTCACGCGAGTCGTCGCGACCAGCGCTGATCTGGCGCCTCAAACCCCGGATTGACCAGTGCCGTCAGCACATGATCCTGCCAGCGTCCGGCAATGTTCAGGTAGGCCTTGGCGTAGCCTTCTTTCTCGAACCCAAGGCGCTCAAGCAGCCGCGCACTGCGTTCATTGCCGGGAATGTAGTTGGCCATGATCCGGTGCAGATTCTGGGCCTCGAACATGTACGCGATGGCGGACTCCAGCGCTTCCTGCATCAAACCCTGGCCCTGATGGGCTGCATCGATGTGATAACCCAGATAACAGGCCTGGAACGCACCACGAATGATCCCGCTGAAATTGCAGGCGCCGATCATTTGCTGGCCGTCGGGAGTCAGCAGCGCCATGTGCACCGCCAGCCCAGCTTCGAAGGCGCTGGCCTGAACTTCAAGGCGTCGGCGAATCTGTTCGGTGGAGAAGTAGTCTGTGGTGCGGATCGGTGACCACGGGGCGAGATGGCGCTGGTTGCGTTGGTAGAAATCACTTTCCAGAGACGCCTGCTCCGGGTCGAGCACCGCGAGCGTCAGGCGTTGGCAGGGGAGGGTCAACAGCGGCATTGGGGGCTCCGGGGATCGGTGTTGATCGCCAGAATTGCCCGGCAGGCAGGAAAATACAAATCGCCGCCAGATTCCGGGCGAAAAAAAGCCCGCAGGAGAGCGGGCGAACCGTAGTTTCTTGAATGAGCGAGCGGACTTTACAGCTTTGGCGGAAGCGGGGCAGTGAAGAAAAATTCATCTCGCTGCACCGTCGTTCAAGACGCCAGGTCCCCTGATTTCGGCTCTTTCAAGAGGGTCAGTGGCAGATAACCGGCTTCGAATCGGCCGTCTGCTGCAATGGATCAAGCTTGCTCAGGGCGCTGCTGACCAGCATCTCCGCCAACCCCGCCAACTGATGCATCGCAACGATCCGCGCACGTTGCACCTCATCCGGTCGATGGACCAGATCATGCGCCATCATATTGAGTGCCGCGAGATTCTGGCTGGCGTGGGTCAACAGAGTGACCAGGTCGACGTCGGGACGCACGCTGAAGATCTGATCAACCGGAAGAAGCCGGGAATTGCGCCTGCGGGTAACGGTAATTGGCCGTTCGGAAGTCGAGATCGTCCTGGACTCGGTAACCGGGGGATTTTCGGATGGATCGGGGGTGTCTTTTTTCATGACCGGACTCCATGTGAGGGGTGATCCTTGCGCTTCGGCGGGGTAGTGCCGTTCACCTGTTTGTTGCGAGGGGTGGAGGGTAACCGGGTGCTGTCTCTTATACACATCT
>NZ_QWFC01000049.1:0-72254 GCF_003576265.1 Pseudomonas sp. 91RF | reverse complement strand
GTGAGCAAGGCGCCGTTGAGGTCGATCGCGGTCAGCGCGCCGCCCTTGGCGTAGTGGTAGTCGAGCTTGCTGTTGTCCGGCAGACGCATCCGGCTGAGCTGGCCGCAGGCGTCGTAGGTGTAACGCAAGGTGCCCCAGCCCTGATGCTCGCGTACCAGGCGGTCCTGCAGGTCGTATTCGAAGGCCAGCGGGTGATCCTGGCCGTCGTCCACCCCGACCAAACGGCCTAAACGGTCATAGCGATAGCTGACCTCGACCCCGTCCGGCAGGGTCTTGAGCAGCAGGCGTCCGGCAGCATCACGTTGGTAGCCGGTGACCAGCGTCGAGCCGTCGTCACCAAACTCGGTCTTTTCCAGCAGATGGCCGTTGCGGTCATAGGCGTAGGCGGTGCGCCGCCCATCGAAGCCGGTTTCCTGTCGGATCAGTCCGGTGGGCGTGTAGTCCAGCCGGTACTTTTCGCCCGACTCGTTCTCGATTTCCGTCAGCAACAGCTGCGTATGGTCGTAGCGGTACTGCAGCCGCGTGCCGTCAGGGTTGATCCGCCGGCTGACCAGATGCAGATCGTCGTCATACTCGTAGCGGGTGATGCGCCCCAGTTCATCGCGTTCGGCGGTGATCTGGCCATAGGCGCTGTAGGACCAGGCACGGGTGGCACCGGTCGGCGAGGTGGTCTGGATCAGTCGGCCAACGGCGTCCCACGCATAGTGGGTGATCGCGCCGTGTTCGTCCTGCGCAGTAATCCGCCGTCCCAAGGCGTCGTAGGAAAACTTCCGAACGCCACCGTCAGGCAGGCTCTCCTCGACCAGTTGGCCGAGGTCATTCCAGACGAACACGTGGCGGCCACTGTCCGGATAGCGGATCGACAGCAATCGCCCCTGCGGGTCGTAGTGGTAATGCGTGACATGGCCGCCGGGATCGACGGCTTCGGTGACATCGCCCTGGGCGTTGCGCCGGTAGGTCCACTCAGCGTCGCCCCGGCTACGGCGGTGCAGGAAACCGTTGCGGTATTCGTAGGACGTCGGCGCATCGTCCGGCGGAATCAGCGCAACTAACCGTCCGACGTCGTCGTAGCGGTACTCGGTGACCGCCCCCAGCGCATCCTGCTCGGCGATCAATCGGCCCTGCGCATCGTAGGCCTTGAGCTGCTCTCCACCATCCGCCGCGACCTGACGCACCAGCCGCGCCGTGTCGTCGTGGACGTAAACCTCTTCACGACCATCGACGTACTGCACCCGCACACTGCTGGCGTCGTCCCAGACGTAACGCGTGTCCATCTGCGAAAACGACGCCCAGTGCCGCACGCAACGCGCCGCTTTGCCGGAACGCTCCCACTCCCAGAAGAAGCTCGCGCCGCCCGTCAACTGCCGTTGCAAAATGACGTGCTGATCGTCGTAGTCGTAACGCTCGCTCTCGCCGACGGCGTTGGTCGCCTCGATCAACCGATGACGGGCATCGAAGCGGTAACTGGCCAGCGTCTGCTCGGTACGCCAGGCAGACTCACGAAAAACCTGATAATCGACCGCGACCAGATGCGCCCGCTCATAGCGCAGCAACAAGGACCGACCGGCCCCGTTATCCAGCCGCTGCACACGGTCGGAAAGATCCCGATGAACCGTCAGGCGATTGCCGTACGCATCGCTGACAACCGTAAGACGCCCCGCCCGAAAGTGATAAAACCGCGCCGCCTCACCCGCCAGCGCAACGATCAACTCCTCCGGCTCATCCCCAAGAAAGATCGCCGCCCGCGACAGACTGTTGTGAATCGCCGGCCGCTCGACACTCGGCAGCGGAAACCGCGTGCGCCGGTTCTCGTGGTCAATCCAGGCCACCGAAGCGCCATCAATCTCCAGCCGATGCGCCAGCGAATGGCTCCAGCCAAACCCCAGTCCGACATCGATCTCAACCGCACTGGTGCGATACAACCGACTGAACTCGAACGGCAGCAATCCATCCAACACGCCATCGGTCAGCGTCAGCAGCTCTTCGCCAGTGACCATCGACACCGGACAACCGTTGGTGCAGGTGCGGGGCACACAGTCGGCACTGTCGCCGTTAGGGTTCCTCGCCTGATCAGGCTTGTCGTCGTGGTGCTCATCTTTTTTCAGGGAAGCGTTGCGTTTGGCATCCCAACGCAATTGCATGCGGCCCTTCTTCACGCCGGCTGCGATACCTCGTACAGCGACGGATTTGTAGTGGTTCACGTAGTCGATGACGGTGCCGACAATGCTGAACAACGCCTTCACCAGACGCGTCACCGCCGACAACAACTGAGCGCCACTATCCACCAGGCGCAAGGTCAGATACGCAATCCCCGCCCCGGCACCAACGAAGGTCAGCACAACGCCGATCAACACATCGATCAGCAGTTGCACCACCACCATCGAGACCGCCTCGGCGGTTTTTCCGGCAATTTCAGTAGGCGGCAGCATCTCCAGCCAGAGGCTGGCGGTACGCAGCAATAGGCACAGCGCCGCCTCGTCACTGACCAGTAACTGCAGCTTCTCCATCATTTCAGGCGCTGTTTCTGCCAGCGCGATCAACTGTGCAGCACCACTGCCCAAGCGCTCGGCAAACTTCCCGGGATCCTGGAGAATCTCCGACAACAACCCGATGCTGTCCCACACCCCCTCGATCGCCGCCCAGCTCCCGGCCAGCAGGCCATTACCCGCCGCCGTCGCCACCGACTGCGACCACTGCGGCTTGAAGCCCTCCCATTCGCTGCGCAACCAGCCATCCAACTGCCGAGTCAGCCCATCGTAGGACTCGAAAAGCGCATCAACCTGCTTCTCGCTGGCCTCGCCGTGCACCACCACCCGATAGAACTTGCCCGGCTCACCGGTGAACAAACCATTGCCCTGGGCATCGAGCGTGACGGACTTGACCTCACCGCCATCCACCGCCACCACATCGACAACGATGTCGCCCAACGGAATGTCGTACACCGACTCAAACTTGCTCTCGATCTCCATCCGCCCGGTTTCCGGGCATTGCACGACCGCCGAAGAGAAACGCTTGTCGTCAATGGCGACCGCCGTGCTGTGCTCGCCGAAACGGATGATCCGCTCCATCCCCATCAACGACGGCAAATCGGCCGCATGGCTGATGCTGTCAGCAGAGCGATTGAGCCAATGCCTGAGCTGTTCGCGATAGAGGTCGAGGGTGCGGGGAAAGCTGTCGAGTGCTTGCTCGATGCGGGTGATGGCTTCCATCAGCGCATTCCCATGCGCATGACGAAATGAAAAACCG
Source organism: Pseudomonas sp. 91RF (assembly GCF_003576265.1). Classification (NCBI taxonomy): domain Bacteria; kingdom Pseudomonadati; phylum Pseudomonadota; class Gammaproteobacteria; order Pseudomonadales; family Pseudomonadaceae; genus Pseudomonas; species Pseudomonas sp. 91RF. The sequence goes on along the minus strand of NZ_QWFC01000049.1, from coordinate 69,008 downwards.
GGTCGAACATGGGCGTTCCCTCGCGCAAAAATCAGGCGAAGGACTTTGCGGGGGATCAAACGGAAAAGAAGTCAGGCGAGTAGGCGGAGGATGTAGGAGAAGTCTGTAACTGATCTTTATCGCACAGCAGACGCAAAACGGGGCGGGAGGTTTCCCTCTCGCCCCGCTCACGGAACAAATGACTTGTTTACGAAGAAGAGTCCCGGCCGGCCAGCTCCTTCAATTTGAGTTCGGCCAACGGATGTCCGGCCTTGGCGGCCATGGTCCACCAACGAGCCGCTTCCAAAGGGTCCGGAGCCTTGCTCGGTGTACCGGCAAGACTGATGACACCGACTTGATACGCGGCCTTGCCATCCCCGGCCAGCGCCGCCAGCCGCAGCAACCGGACGCCCTCCTCACGCGCCCCAAGGCCCACGCCGCGAAACGTCAGGATGTGGCCGTAAAAGCTTTGCGCGCCGACATCGCCCAGGTTGGCCATGCGCGCAAATTGCCCTTCGAGCCAACGCCAGCCTCGGGGCTGACGGACAAACCACGACCAGTGAAACAGCCTGCGGGCCAGCCAGTAACTTGCCCGCGCCTTGAGTCGTAAAAACACTCAGGCCTCCGCCGATTCCGGGTACTCGTACTCAAAGACCCGCACCACTTCCGAGGCATGCCAGGAGGCGGCGGCTACACCATCGGACGGCCCGGAAAATCGCCCCAGACGCTCGACACACTCAAAGAAACCGGTGCGTGGCAGGCGACTGGCGCCCTGGCTGATCACCAGCGAACTGCGCAACGGTTGTTCGGCTTTCGCGTCCAGCGCAGCCAGATGCTCCAGTGCAGCGGTCAGGGTCTGCATCGCCGGCGTCGGCAGTTGCAGACGTTCGAGCAAGGCTCGATAGGTCAGAAGATGGCGCTGCCTGCGCGCCTGGTCCAGCTCCCCCAGCAATCCGTCCCAATGTTGACGACTGATGCGTACGCTCACGATTGTTCCCTCCACCCTGGCACCGTCAACTCCCAGGCCAGGCTACGGCGAATCGCAGCGTCGGGCAGACGCTCACCGCTTTCGATCATGGCCAGGTAAGACGGGCTGATGCCTACCGTGCGGGCCAGCGCCTCAATGGCGATGCCCTTCCCTTCGCGCAAACTGCGTAATTGATCCAGACCTGGAAGAATCGGGTCCGGTGTGGCCGCAAGCGGCGCTGGAGCCGGTTGCGACGGTGCTTCGTTAATGCCTGCTGCTTTCAGTAGAGCCTGATACTGAGCCCATGGCAGAACCGCATATTCGGGTTCGCCATCGCGTGCAATTATCTGAATATCCATGACTACCCCGTAGGACAACAACACTTAGCGAGTCGGCACTTTTCCCTAGAAGTGTAATCCTAACAGCGGCCAAGGTCGTGGGGGGTATCTATCTGTATAAGAGGCTGTCGCGATTCAGGACTTTTTCGGGCCCTGAAGTTGAAGTTGTTCGGGTGTATCGGGCAGGCGCTCGACAACCCTGAGCTTTTCTGGCGATTGTCGCTGACGCCACAAGCGGAATGCGTTGAGTTCGTCGTCGAGGGTTTTCATCACCCACGCGAGGACGGCGATGTCATCGAGCATGCCGAAAACGGGAATGAAATCCGGGATCGCATCCACCGGACTGAGGAAGTACATCAGGCCCGCAACGACCGAAATCATTGCCTTGGGACTGATCGCGCGATACTCGCCACGCCAGTACGCCAGACACAGTGCCTGGAGCAATCGCAGGTCATCCTTCAGCTTGCCGAGACGATTGCCCTGGGCGGCGCCTTTGCTGGCCACGGCAAACAGCAGCGTCGGCAAGCGGCCACGGGCCAGGAGTCGTCCGGCCAATGGCAGGAACCGGGCGAAATTCCATGGAGCTTTCATCTATTTCTCCCGTTGAAATGTTATCCACACAAATTGTGGATAACCTTGTGAACAGAGCTGCATTTCAACGCTGAGAGCCCCGGTTCATAAGGGCTGCGCTCAGATCGGGCGTTTTTTACTCACATAAAAAACCCCAATATTTCATTGACTTGGCGGCTCAGGGCGTCTAGCGCGGGCAGCTACAAAGTCTAGGACTGTCGTGGTGCCTGTCAGTTCGCTCTGTTTACGCCGGGCGTCGACCAGATGCAACAACGCCCCGCATTAGCGAGGCGTTGTTGTCGAAACCGGGGCCAATTACTTGGCTGCGGCGTCTTCCTTGGCTGGATCCTTGATGGCCAGCAGTTCCAGGTCGAAAACCAGAACCGAGTTGGCCGGGATCGCCGGGCTTGGCGATTGGGCGCCGTAAGCCAGGTCGCTAGGGATGTACAGCTTGTACTTCTCGCCAACGTGCATCAGTTGCAGACCTTCGACCCAACCCGGGATCACACCGCTGACCGGCAGATCGATCGGGCTGCCGCGCTCGACGGAGCTGTCGAATACGGTGCCGTTGGTCAGCTTGCCGGTGTAGTGAACGGTCACTACGTCGGTAGGCTTGGGCTGTGGGCCGTCGGCTTTCTGGACCACTTCGTACTGCAGACCGGAAGCGGTGGTGGTCACGCTTGGTTTCTTGCCGTTTTCTTCGAGGAATTTCTTGCCGGCGGCTGCCGACTCTTCGCTCATCTTGGCCATGCGCTCTTCGGCACGCTTCTGCAGCGCGGCGAAAGCTTCGACCAGTTCTTCATCTTTCAGCTTCTGTTCTTTCTTGCCGACGGCATCTTCGATGCCCTGGGCTACCGCTTTGGAGTCCAGATCATCCATGCCTTCCTGAGCAAGGCTCTTGCCCATGTTCAGGCCGATACCGTAGGAAGCTTTTTGCGCCGGGGTTTTCAGCTCTACGCTGGTCTGCGAATCACAACCCGCGAGGACCAGGCTAACCAGGGCAACCGCCGCCGCCAACCGATGCTGTTTCATGCTATTTCCTTGTTCATGCGCCGAAAGGGCAATCGAGTAAAGCCGCGAGCTTATCAGGCCGCCACGACCAATGGCTACCGGCATGAGAGCAGGAATCTTCCGATAAGTTCAGGGATTAAAAAGCATTTGGGCAAAGCCATGATGAAGCTTCTGTCATCTTGCCCTGACAGTGACCGATGCCCCTTCCCACAACACTTGGCGTAATGGCCACTTGCCGCACGCGGTCCGGCTCAGGCATAACAGCGCAACAACTCGACAAGGATGTTCATCTTGCGCCTCTTATTCCGTGTACTGATGCTGATCGTGGTACTGCTGGGACTGGCCCTGGCGGTGGTTCTCTACTATGTCGCCAATCCGAAATTGCCCTTCCCCGCCCCCGTAAAACAGGTGCATTACCTCCAGCAATGGAGCGATGAGCAGCGTCAGACCTATTACTTCACGCCGCAAGGCACCCAGGTCAAAGGGCTGCACTATGAGTGGTTCCAGGCACTGGAGCTGCCGTTCTCGCAGCAACGTTTCGCATCTCCGGAATACCTCGCACGCTTCGGTTTTCTGGTCGATCCGCAGCAAAAAGCCACGCCAAACAATCCGGGGAATCTGCCGGTGGGTTTCACCCGGCATCAGAACCCGGGCACCTCTGAGCAATATCTGGACATCACCTGCGCGGCCTGCCACACCGGTGAACTGCATCTCAACGGTCAGGCCGTGCGCATTGACGGCGGCTCGGCGCAGCACGTGTTGCCTTCCAGCGTTCCTACATTGCGTGGCGGCAGTTTCGGACAGGCCCTGGTCGCCAGTCTGGCTTCCACTTACTACAACCCGTGGAAATTCGAGCGCTTCGCCCGCACCGTTCTCGGCGAAGAATACGACGCACGCCACGAACAACTGCGCAAAGACTTCAAAGGATCGCTGAATACATTCCTGAAAGTGGCGTGGAACGACACCCATCGCGGCCTCTATCCCACCGAGGAAGGTCCTGGCCGAACCGATGCATTCGGACGAATCGCCAACGCGACCTTCGGCGATGCAATCTCCCCCACCAACTATCGCGTGGCCAACGCCCCGGTGGATTACCCGCAACTGTGGGACATGTGGACCTTTGACTGGGTGCAGTGGAACGGCTCGGCGCAGCAGCCGATGGCGCGCAATATCGGGGAGGCACTGGGGGTTGGCGCCACGTTGAATTTCTTCGATGCCAATGGCCAGCCGCTACAGGGCGACGAACGTTACGCATCGAGCGTGCGCGTGCGCGATCTGCACAAGATCGAAGAAACCCTGCAAAAACTTCAGCCACCCGCATGGCCAGAAGAACTGTTTGGCAAAGTCGACAAACCACTGGCGGCCAAGGGTCGAGCCCTGTTTACCGAAAACTGCGCAGGCTGCCACGTCCCTCGGGTGACGCAGGAAGGTGAACGCTGGGTCCAGCATCTGCACATACTGCCGGTGGATGTCATCGGAACCGATCCGAACGCGGCCAACAACATCGCCAACCACCGTTTCGACCTGACGGCGCTGCAATGGAATCCGGCGGAACTGGAGAAAATGGACGTGAAACTGCATCCCACGTCCAAAGAACCGCTCGATCTCAGCCAGTTATCCGTGGCCAAGGGCCTGGCTTACGTGACGGCATTCGTTGAAAACCGCGCTTATCGTGAAGCGGGCGTCACAGCGCAGGAAAAACCGGAACTCGACGGCTTCGGTCTGCCCATCGGCGTCCGGGAAAAAGTCGCCTACACGGCCCGGCCGCTTGCTGGTGTATGGGCTACCCCGCCATTCCTGCACAACGGCTCGGTGCCGAGCCTGTATCAACTGCTGTCGCCGCAGGATGAACGCTCCACCACTTTCTATAAAGGCTCCCTGGAATACGACCCTCGGCATCTGGGGTATCGCACCGAAGCCTTTACCAACGCTTTCCTGTTCGACACGCGCATCACCGGCAACCACAACAGTGGCCATGAATTCCGCGCCGGCGAGCGTGGTAACGGGGTCATCGGACGATTGTTGCAGCCTGAGGAGCGCTGGGCGCTGTTGGAATATCTGAAAGTGCTGGGCGGCCCGCTGGAGGCGCAACTGCCATGATCTTCAATTCATTCAAGAAGCCATCGATGCTGGCGCGATTCTGGTTGTGGCTGGGGCGGTTGCTGGGCAAAACCCTGCTGTTTTTGCTGGTGATCGGCCTGATCGGCTGGGCTTTGGCCACCGCCTGGTTTGCCTGGCAGCACCGGGGACCGGTATCGGCACTGGAGCAGATTCCGGACGGCGAAGCGGCCATGACGCAAGACGTTATCCAGACCGCTGTGCGAATTGTCGATCAACACCGGGAAAGCACGCGTTTTCTGCGGGACGCCCATGCCAAGGCTCACGGTTGTGTGAAGGCCGACGTGCAAGTGCTGCCGGACCTGGCTCAGGATCTGCGGCGCGGTGTGTTCAGCGAGCCAGGCAAGATCTGGCAGGCGACGATGCGCCTGTCCAACGGCAACGCCTACCCGCAGTTCGACAGCATCCGTGATGCCCGGGGCATGGCGATCAAATTGCTCGATGTGCCGGGCAAACAGTTGCTGGGTGACCGTCTGGGCCTGCACGAGCAGGATTTCGTGATGTTCAGCCATCCGAATTTCTTTGTCAGCGATGTCGCTGAATATCGTCAGAATGTGGCGGCGCAGGCTGACGGCAAGAAGGTCATGGCGTTCTTTCCGGGCTGGGACCCGCGAACCTGGCAGATCAGGCATTTGTTCATTGCGCTGGCAACGCTTTCTCCACCACCGGAGAGCTCGACGCGTACGACCTACTTTTCGGTTTCGCCCTACAAGTTCGGCGAGGCCAATGCGAAGTTCCGGGTGATGCCGGATCCGGACAACTGCCCGACCTACACGCTGCCGAAGCAAAACCAGGATCTGCCGAACTTCCTGCGCAGTGCGTTGAATCAGCAACTGTCCACGGATCGGGTGCCCGCGTGTTTTGTGTTGCAGATCCAGCGTCAGGACGCGAACAATTACATGCCGATCGAAGACACCAGCATTGAGTGGCGTGAACAGGACAGTCCATTTCAGACCGTAGCCAAAATCACCCTGCCCCCGCAGGACTTCGACACCCCGGCCCTGAACCTGCAATGCGACAACCTGTCGTTCAATCCATGGTTCGGCATCGACGCCCATCGCCCGATTGGCGGAATCAATCGCCTGCGCAAGGCGGTGTATGAAGCGGTGAGTGATTACCGGCATAGCCGCAACGCCAGCCAGTAACAACCCGCAGAAACGAAAAAAGCGACCCGCAGGTCGCTTTTTTCATGCCCGGACGAGCAAAAAGCCAATCGCCAGACAGCAAAAAGCCCGCACTGGGCGGGCTTTCCGTGGTGACCTGGCGTTCAGTGTTCCAGGTTACCGAATATGGCGCAGCGGACGGGACTCGAACCCGCGACCCCCGGCGTGACAGGCCGGTATTCTAACCGACTGAACTACCGCTGCGCGAAACGCTTGAAACGAATGGTGGGTGATGACGGGATCGAACCGCCGACATTCTGCTTGTAAGGCAGACGCTCTCCCAGCTGAGCTAATCACCCTTCGCTTCGTTACGGGACGCATTATGCCACAAGTTTTCGTAAAGTGTTGATTTAATTGAAGTTTTTTTCAAATAAATCCGAAAACCGGTGAAACGACACATTCCGCATGTACTACTCGAGGCAGAAAAAAACCCGCCTTGGCGGGTTCTTCCGTGGTGACCTGGCGTTCAGTGTTCCAGGTTACCGAATATGGCGCAGCGGACGGGACTCGAACCCGCGACCCCCGGCGTGACAGGCCGGTATTCTAACCGACTGAACTACCGCTGCGCTAAACACTTGAAACGAATGGTGGGTGATGACGGGATCGAACCGCCGACATTCTGCTTGTAAGGCAGACGCTCTCCCAGCTGAGCTAATCACCCTTCGCTTCGGTGTGGCGCGCATTCTACGGAGCGACCCAACCTCTGGCAAGCACTTTTTTAAATAATTTTCTCAGGCCTTCCAAAGGCTTAGAGAAGGGTTGGCCTATGACCCGGCGAAGACAATAATGCCCCCCTTTGTATAAAGGAGAGACTCACCCCATGTGGTTCAAGAACCTGCTTATCTATCGCCTGACCCAAGACCTGCCTGTCGATGCCGAGGCGCTGGAAACTGCACTGGCCACCAAACTGGCGCGTCCATGTGCAAGCCAGGAGTTGACCACCTACGGTTTCGTCGCGCCGTTCGGCAAGGGCGAAGATGCGCCACTGGTGCATGTCAGCGGTGACTTCCTGCTGATCTCCGCCCGTAAGGAAGAACGCATTCTGCCGGGCAGCGTCGTGCGTGACGCGGTCAAGGAAAAGGTCGAAGAGATCGAAGCCGAGCAGATGCGCAAGGTCTATAAGAAGGAACGCGACCAGATCAAGGATGAAATCATCCAGGCGTTCCTGCCCCGCGCCTTTATCCGCCGCTCGTCGACCTTCGCCGCCATCGCGCCGAAACAGGGCCTGATCCTCGTCAATTCGGCCAGCCCGAAACGCGCCGAAGACCTGCTCTCCACCCTGCGCGAAGTGATCGGCACCCTGCCGGTTCGCCCGCTGACCGTGAAAACCGCACCAACCGCCGTGATGACCGAATGGGTCACCACCCAGCAAGCCGCTCCGGACTTTTTCGTCCTGGACGAGTGCGAACTGCGCGACACCCACGAAGACGGCGGCATCGTCCGTTGCAAGCGTCAGGACCTGACCAGCGAAGAAATCCAGCTGCACCTGAGCACCGGCAAAGTAGTGACTCAACTGTCGCTGGCCTGGCAGGACAAACTGTCGTTCATGCTCGACGACAAGATGACCGTCAAACGCCTGAAGTTCGAAGATCTGCTGCAGGATCAGGCGGAACAGGACGGCGGTGACGAGGCCCTCGGCCAACTGGACGCCAGCTTCACCCTGATGATGCTGACCTTCGGCGACTTCCTGCCGGCGCTGGTGGAAGCACTGGGCGGTGAAGAGACGCCGCAGGGGATCTAAAGCCTGCGAGTTTCACCTGTGGGAGCGAGCCTGCTCGCGATGAGGTCGGTACATTCAACATTTTTGTCGACTGTAACGCCGCCATCGCGAGCAGGCTCGCTCCCACATTGGTTTCCGGGGTTCAATCAATAATAAGGAACAGGCCATGCGCGCACTGGCTGCACTGAGTCGTTTTGTCGGCAACACTTTCGCTTACTGGGTTCTGATTTTCGCCGTGGTCGCATTTCTGCAACCGGCGTGGTTCCTCAACCTGAAAGGCGCAATCGTGCCGCTGCTCGGGCTGGTGATGTTCGGCATGGGCCTGACCCTCAAACTCGACGACTTCGCCGCCGTTGCCCGCCATCCATGGCGTGTGGCGCTGGGCGTGGTCGCGCATTTCGTGATCATGCCGGGGATGGCGTGGTTGCTTTGCCAGATCTTTCATCTACCGCCAGAAATCGCCGTCGGGGTGATTCTGGTCGGGTGCTGCCCGAGCGGCACTTCCTCGAACGTCATGACCTGGCTGGCCCGGGGCGATCTGGCGCTGTCGGTGGCCATCGCCGCCGTCACCACCCTCCTCGCCCCGCTGCTGACGCCGGCGCTGATCTGGCTGCTGGCTTCGGCCTGGTTGCCGGTTTCGTTCATGGAATTGTTCTGGTCGATTCTGCAGGTGGTGCTGCTGCCGATCGTGCTCGGTGTCGTCGCACAACGCTTGCTCGGTGACAGGGTTCGCCACGCGGTGGAGGTTTTGCCGCTGGTGTCCGTGGTCAGCATCGTGATCATCGTCGCTGCCGTGGTTGCTGCCAGTCAGGTGAAAATCGCCGAGTCCGGCCTGCTGATCATGGCCGTGGTAATGCTGCACAACAGCTTCGGCTACTTGCTGGGTTATTTCACCGGGCGCCTGTTCGGCTTGCCGCTGGCCCAGCGCAAATCGCTGGCGCTGGAGGTCGGCATGCAGAACTCGGGGCTGGGTGCCGCGCTGGCCAGTGCGCACTTTTCGCCTTTGGCGGCGGTTCCGAGCGCGCTGTTCAGTGTGTGGCACAACATTTCCGGGGCGCTGCTTTCGACGTACTTCCGACGCATGAGCGAGAAGGAAGATCGTGAGGCTCTGGCTCAGCAGCCTGCCGACTGACCGGGTCCCCGGCGCACATTATTAGGTACTATGTGCGCCACGCGGGGACGACCCTGCGGCTCAATCGAGTTTTCAATCCGGGGACGGCCCCGTCAATCGATGGGAGTCTTTCATGTCCTGGATCATTCTGTTTTTCGCCGGCCTGTTCGAAGTCGGCTGGGCCGTCGGCCTGAAATACACCGATGGCTTCACCCGTCCACTTCCGACCGTTCTCACCGTCGCGGCCATGGCGGTCAGCCTTGGTCTGTTGGGTCTGGCGATGAAGGAACTGCCGCTGGGCACGGCTTACGCGATCTGGACCGGCGTCGGTGCCGTGGGCACGGTGATTGCCGGGATCATTCTGTTTGGTGAGTCGATGGCATTGATTCGGCTGGCCAGCGTTGCACTGATCATCACCGGATTGATCGGGCTCAAGGTCAGCGCTTAAGCCACTGGCCTCATCGCGGGCAAGCCCGCGATGAGGCCAGCACAGCCAATGATTATCTGACTGTCCCGCGCAACTCTCCCACCAGCGCCTGCAACTCGGCAGGCTGCGCCGCCTCGACCGCCACCGGCGAACCCGCCACCAGCGTCACCCGCGACCACAAGCGGTGAAACAGTCCTTTATTGGGATCGCGACTGAAGAAACTCCCCCACAACCCCTGCAACGCCAGCGGAATCACCGGCACCGGTGTCTCTTCGAGAATCCGCGTCAGCCCGCCCTTGAACTCGTTGATCTCGCCATCGGCAGTCAACTTGCCTTCCGGGAAGATGCAGACAAGCTCACCGTCCTTCAGATACTGGGCAATCCGTGTGAAAGCCTTTTCGTAGATCTGGATGTCTTCCTGGCGTCCGGCGATCGGAATGGTCCCCGCCGTGCGGAAGATAAAGTTCAGCACCGGCAGGTTGTAGATCTTGTAGTACATGACAAAGCGAATCGGCCGACGCACCGCGCCGCCAATCAGCAAGGCATCGACGAAGGATACGTGGTTGCACACCAGCAACGCCGCGCCCTCATCGGGAATCGCTTCCAGGTTGCGATGCTCGACGCGGTACATGGAGTGGCTGAGCAGCCAGATCATGAAACGCATACTGAACTCGGGGACGATCTTGAAGATGTAGGCGTTGACGCCGATGTTCAGCAGCGACACCACCAGGAACAGCTGTGGAATCGACAGCTTGACCACGCTCAGCAACACGATGGAGACGATGGCCGATATCACCATGAACAGCGCGTTGAGAATGTTGTTGGCCGCAATCACCCGCGCCCGCTCGTTCTCGGCGGTGCGCGACTGGATCAGCGCATACAGCGGCACAATGTAGAAACCGCCAAAGATGCCGAGGCCGAGGATGTCGACCAGCACGGCCCAGGTGTGACCGAAACCGAGGACTTCAGTCCAGCTGTGGCCAACGGCACTCTCCGGGATTCCACCGGAATGCCACCACAGCAACAGCCCGAAAACCGTCAGGCCGAACGAACCGAACGGCACCAGACCGATCTCGACCTTGCGCCCGGAAAGCTTCTCGCAAAGCATTGAACCGAGGGCGATGCCGACCGAAAACACGGTGAGAATCAGGGTCACCACGGTTTCGTCGCCGTGCATCCACTCCTTCGCATAAGCCGGGATCTGCGTCAGATAAATCGCCCCGACAAACCAGAACCACGAGTTGCCGACAATCGAGCGCGACACCGCCGGCGTCTGGCCCAGCCCGAGTTTCAGCGTGGCCCAGGACTGGCTGAAAATATTCCAGTTCAGGCGCATTTCCGGCGAAGCGGCCGCCGCCCGGGGAATGCTACGGCTGGCGAGGTAACCGAGTATGGCGATGCCGACAATCGCGGTCGACACCAACGGCGCATAGTGCGACGAGGACATGATGACCCCGGCACCGATGGTGCCGGCCAGAATCGCCAGAAACGTGCCCATTTCCACCAGACCGTTGCCGCCGACCAGCTCATCCTCGTGCAAGGCCTGCGGCAGGATCGAATACTTCACCGGCCCGAACAGCGCCGAGTGCGTGCCCATGGCGAACAGCGCCACCAGCATCAGCGACAGGTGATCGAACAGGAAGCCGACGGATCCCACGGCCATGATGGCGATTTCCGCCAGTTTGATCAGACGGATCAGCGCATCCTTGGCGAACTTTTCACCGAACTGTCCGGCCAGCGCCGAAAACAGAAAGAACGGCAGAATGAACAGCAGCGCACACAGGTTGACCCAGATCGAGCGGTCACCTTCGATGGTCAGCCGGTAGAGAATGGCGAGGATCAGCGACTGCTTGAACACGTTGTCGTTGAACGCGCCCAGCGACTGGGTGATGAAGAACGGCAGGAAGCGCCGGGTACGCAACAGGTTGAACTGTGAGGGGTGACTCATCTTCCGTGTGTCCCTGATGTTGGGTAACGAGTGGCCTGGATACGCTTATTGGAATGTCGATCCGCGATCCAGGCCACACCTTACCTAAACTTTTCAGGTTATTTCTTCAAACCTGCAATGCACGGTGAAACAAACAGCTCGCCGCGCCAGGCGCCTTGCAATGTGCGCTTGCCGACGATCAGCCACATCACCGCCAGCAACGTCACCAGCACGCAACCGGCCACGCTGAAGAATGTCAGGTTCAACGTGCTGCCCAGTTTCAGGGTCGCCAGCGAATACACGCCCAACGGGAAGGTAAAACCCCACCAGCCAAGGTTGAACGGGATGCCGTCGCGCAGGTAGCGCACGGTGATCAGCAGCGCCATCAACATCCACCACAGTCCAAAACCCCAGAGCGTGATCCCGGCCACCAGGCCCAGGCCCGAAGCGATTTCACCGATCCCCGGCAGGCCGTTGGCCGCGAAGATCGCTGGCGCATCGCCGCCCAGCAGCAACATGCCCAGGGCGCCGGTGCCGATCGGCCCCAAGGCCAGCCAGCTCGACGCCGCCATGTTTTCGTGGGGCAGTTTATGCAGGGCCATGCGCAACAGCAGGATGGTCAGAATGCTGAAGGCCACCGGCAGGGAAAACGCCCAGAGCACGTAGCTGGTCGTCAGCACTACCAGTTGCGAGTGCGCGTCGGCCAAGTGCGGCGCCAGCAGTCCACCGCTGGCAGCCGCCACTTCTGCCGCCACCACCGGCAACAGCCAGACGGCGGTCATCTGATCGATGCTGTGTTCCTGACGGGTAAACATCATGTAGGGAATCAGCACACCGCAGGCCAGCGACATCGCCACGTCCAGCCACCACAGCACTTCGGCCAGATGAACGACGCCCTCGCCCCAGCGCGGCAGACCGAACAGCAGAAAGCCGTTGATGATGGTCGCCAGGCCCATGGGAATGGTGCCGAAGAACATCGAAACCGTGGAGTGGCCGAAGATCCGCCGCGCCTCGTCGAAAAACAGAATCCAGCGCGCGGCGTATGCAGCTGTAAACAGCACGAACAACAGAATGTTGAACATCCACAACCCTTCGGCCACGGCATGCAGCCCCGGGATGGCGACGGGCAATTGCGCCAGCGCCAACGCCAGCACACCGGTACCCATGGTCGCGGCGAACCAGTTCGGTGTGAATTGACGGATCACTTCACGCGGATGCTGAAGCTGGCTGAAAGGCTTGATACCGGGGTTGGCACTGTTGGGGCAAATCATCATGAACTCCTGTCCTCAGGTGAGGTTGAGTCCATGGTAGAACCGAATCGAATATCTATATAACGGGTAATTTCTCTATCTGTTATCTGTTTTACAGATATAGATCTAAACGCTGCCCTCAGTCTCGATCACCAGAATCCGCGCGGCGCCCTGCGGGTGGGCGACATGCTCGGTACCGACGGACGCGTAGAAGATGTCACCGACATCGAGCTGCACCTGCTTTTCTTCGCCCTCTTCGCGGTAGTGCATGAGCACCTGACCGTCGAGCACCACGAACACTTCCTCCCCGTCGTTGACGTGCCATTTATAAGGCTGATCGGTCCAGTGCAGGCGCGTGGTGATGCCGTTCATGTTGGCAATGTCGAGCGCGCCCCAGGCACGCTCGGCGGTGAAGGTCTTGCTGCGGATAATCTTCATGAGTCAATCCGTGAGAAGAATGGGCTGGCCAAGGCTAACCGAATACGCGGGCTTATGGCGCGCTGCAAGTCTTGGCCGCTTGCGGACGAAAACTCATCAACAGCGCACCCACCGCCAACACGATCAGCACCGCGCCATACACATCGGTAGTCGCCAGCAGGCCCAGGCTGTGGGTGAAGTGCCCGGCCAACAGCGCCGGCAGACAGAACGCCAGGTAACTCAGTACATAGAATGCCGACATCAACCCTGCGCGCTCATGGGGCAACGCCAGCGGCACCAGACTGCGTACCGCCCCCAGAAACCCGGAGCCGAATCCACACCCGGCGACCAGCGTACCGAAGAAGAACAACGATAGACTGGCGCTGTGCACGCCCAGCAGCATCAACACGATGCCGGCCGGCAGCAGGCTTGCGCCGAGTTGCAGGGCTCTTGATGCAGGACGATTGCGCAGTGTGAAAATCATCAGGGCGCCGGTCACGGTCAATGCCGCCACGGTCGCACCGCCGATCAGATTGGAAGTGGAACCGGTCGCCGTGCGTACCAGCGACGGAGCGAGCGAGGCATAGAAACCGCCGAGCGCCCAGGTCGCGGTGTTCAGCGGCAATACTCGCCATAGCGTCGAGCGCGCCTGAACCGGCACATGCAGGGTCGGCCACAGCGAGGCCCATGCTCCGGCTTGCGGCGAAACGCTTTCCGGCAAGCGCCAGACATAAACGCCTTGCAACACAAACAGCACGAGCAGCAGCCAATAGGTCAGTTGCAATGGCGCAGGCGCGAATTCCACCAGCAAACCGCAGCCCATCGAACCTAGCGCCATGCCAAGCAACGGTGCCACGCTGTTGATCAGTGGCCCTTGTTGACGGTCAGTGTCCAGCAGCGTCGCGCTCAACACGGCGGTAGCCATGCCGGTGGCAAATCCCTGCAGCACTCGCGCTCCGATCAGCCAGCCGACGCTGTCGGCGTAGATAAACAGCAACATCGCCAGGGCATTCAGGACAACCGCGGTGAAAATCACCGGTTTGCGTCCCAAATGATCCGACAGCGAACCGACCGTCAGCAGCGCGGCCAGCAGACTCAGCGCGTAAACGCCGAAAATCAGGGTCAGCACCGCTGCCGAGAAATGCAGGTGGTCCTGATACAAGTGATACAACGGCGTCGGCGCGGTGGAAGCGGCGAGAAAACTGAGTAAGGTGATCGCCAGAAACCACAGGCTGGAACGGTGGGAAGCAAGGCTGGTCATGGGCACACTCCGCAAAAGCTAATTTTTTGCTTTTGCGGAGTGTGCTCTTGGCTTGCGCTTAAAGCAAATTCTTTGTGTTAAGGTCTGCCGCATGGCTATTAAAGAAGGTTTACGCCCGGGCGGTCGCAGTGCCCGGGTGCAAGAGTCGATTCACTCGGCAGTCCGCGCACTCCTGCAAGAACAGGAGCGCTCAACGGTGACCGTCCCGCAAATCGCGGCGCGTGCGGGCGTGACGCCATCGACGATTTATCGACGCTGGGGAGATCTGGCCGCCTTGCTGGCTGACGTCGCCCTCGCCCGCATGCGCCCCGACAGCGAGCCGGCTGAAACCGGCAGCCTGCGCAGCGATATGCGTGCGTGGGCCGAACAATATCTCGACGAAATGAGTTCGGAACCCGGGCGTAACATGATGCGCGACGTGCAGGCGAGCGCGACGCCAGGTTATTGCGTGACGATCATCGGCGCGCAGTTGCAGACCATCATCGAGCGCCATTCCGAGGAACCGGCGCCGAGCGTGGATCACCTGATCAACCTGGTGGTTTCGCCGACGGTGTTCCGCATTCTGTTTGCCGTGGCACCGCTGGAAGTCGAAGAACTGCACCGGCTGATCGACATCGCGCTGCGTCAGGACTGACAGCGCAGAACCGTCCGGTTCTGCGCCTGCGACACCCCGCCACGCCACGACCTTGGTCGACACTGACTAACCGCCGCGCACATGCGAGACTGTCTGGCCGGGCGCGAGTCCGGTCGTATTTTGTCGGGAGTGCTCCATGTCGTTGTCCACCGGGCTGATCGCCGCCGTCGCCCTGGCCTATATGGCCATCATGTTCGCCATCGCCTTCTACGGCGACCGTCGCAGCGCGCCGTTGCCGCCGCGGATGCGTGCCTGGGTGTACAGCCTGTCGCTGGCGGTCTATTGCACCAGCTGGACATTCTTTGGCGCAGTCGGTCAGGCCGCCGAACAACTGTGGTCATTCCTGCCGATTTACCTCGGGCCGATCCTGCTGTTGCTGGGCGCGCCGTGGGTCCTGCAAAAAATGGTGATGATCAGCAAGCAGGAGAACATCACTTCCATCGCCGACTTCATCGCCGCCCGCTACGGCAAGTCCCAATCGCTGGCAGTGGTCGTGGCGCTGATCTGTCTGGTCGGCGTCCTGCCTTATATAGCCTTGCAACTCAAAGGCATTGTCCTCGGCGTGAACCTGTTGATCGGCGCCGGCGCCGACGCCATGGGCACCCGCGCCCAGGACACGGCGCTGATCGTGTCGTTGGTGCTGGCGCTGTTCACCATCGTTTTCGGTACGCGCAACCTCGACGCCACGGAGCACCACCGGGGCATGGTGCTGGCAATTGCGTTCGAGTCGCTGGTGAAGTTGTTCGCCTTCCTCGCCGTCGGCGCCTTCGTCACCTATGGCCTGTATGACGGCTTCGACGACCTGTTCAATCAGGCGATGCTTGCCCCGCGCCTTGAGGAATACTGGAAAGAAACCATCAACTGGCCCTCGATGGTGGTGCAGACCGGTGTGGCGATGATGGCGATCATCTGCCTGCCCCGGCAGTTCCACGTCACCGTGGTGGAAAACATCGACCCGCAGGATCTGCGCCTGGCCAAGTGGGTGTTTCCGACTTATCTGGCCTTGGCCGCACTGTTTGTAGTTCCGATCGCGCTGGCCGGTCAGATGATGTTGCCGAGCTCTGTAATCCCGGATTCTTTCGTCATCAGCCTGCCACTGGCCCAGGCCCACCCGGCGCTGGCAATGCTGGCCTTCATCGGCGGAGCCTCGGCGGCCACCGGCATGGTGATCGTGGCGAGCGTGGCGCTGTCGACCATGGTATCCAACGACATGCTGTTGCCCTGGCTGCTACGCCGCAACAACGCCGAGCGGCCGTTCGAAGTGTTCCGTCAGTGGATGCTCTCGGTACGCCGGGTCAGCATCGTGGTCATTCTGTTGCTGGCTTACGTCAGCTACCGCTTGCTCGGATCCACCGCGAGCCTGGCAACCATCGGCCAGATCGCCTTCGCCGCCGTGACCCAACTGGCGCCGGCGATGCTCGGCGCGCTGTACTGGAAACAGGCCAACCGCCGGGGCGTGTTCGCCGGCCTCGCCGCTGGTACATTCCTCTGGTTCTACACCCTGATTCTGCCGATCGCCGCCCGCAGCCTCGGCTGGTCGCTGGACACGTTCCCCGGCCTGGCCTGGTTGCACAGCAACCCCTTGAACCTGCCGATCACCCCGCTGACCCAAGGCGTGGTGCTGTCGCTGGCGGGTAATTTCACGTTGTTCGCCTGGGTCTCGGTACTGTCCCGTACCCGGGTGTCGGAACACTGGCAGGCCGGGCGCTTCATCGGTCAGGAAATCAGCGCCCGGCCGAGTGCACGCTCGATGCTGGCGGTGCAGATCGACGACTTGCTGCAACTGGCGGCACGGTTTGTCGGTGAGGAGCGCGCACGCCAGAGCTTCATCCGCTTCGCCTACCGCCAAGGCAAAGGCTTCAACCCGAACCAGAACGCCGATGGTGAATGGATTGCCCACACCGAACGCTTGCTGGCCGGTGTCCTCGGCGCTTCTTCGACGCGAGCTGTAGTAAAAGCCGCCATCGAAGGTCGGGAAATGCAGCTGGAGGACGTCGTCCGGATCGCCGACGAAGCCTCGGAGGTGCTGCAGTTCAACCGTGCGCTGCTGCAAGGCGCCATCGAAAACATCACCCAGGGCATCAGCGTGGTCGACCAGTCGCTGAAACTGGTTGCCTGGAACCGCCGCTATCTGGAGCTGTTCAATTACCCGGACGGCTTGATCAGCGTCGGCCGACCGATTGCCGACATCATTCGCTACAACGCCGAACGCGGCTTGTGCGGCCCCGGCGAAGCGGAAGTCCACGTCGCCCGACGCCTGCACTGGATGCGTCAGGGCCGCGCCCACACCTCCGAGCGATTGTTCCCCAATGGCCGGGTGATCGAGCTGATCGGCAACCCGATGCCCGGCGGCGGTTTCGTCATGAGTTTCACTGACATCACCGCATTCCGCGAAGCCGAACAGGCACTGACCGAGGCCAACGAAGGGCTGGAGCAACGGGTCAGCGAGCGGACTCAGGAACTGTCGCAACTCAACGTCGCGCTGACGGAAGCCAAGGGTAATGCCGAGGCGGCCAACCAGTCGAAAACCCGCTTCCTTGCGGCGGTCAGCCACGACTTGATGCAACCCTTGAATGCCGCACGGCTGTTCTCCGCCGCCCTCTCCCATCAGGACGATGGCTTGAGCGGCGAGGCGCAGAAACTGGTGCAGCATCTGGACAGTTCGCTGCGTTCGGCCGAAGACCTGATCAGTGACCTGCTGGACATTTCCCGCCTGGAAAACGGCAAGATCAACCCGGATCGCAAGCCGTTCGCGGTCAATGAGCTGTTCGACACCCTCGGTGCCGAGTTCAAGGTTCTGGCGCAGGAACAGGGCTTGAGCTTCCGGGTACGCGGCAGCCACTTGCGCATCGACAGCGACATCAAGTTGCTGCGACGGATCCTGCAAAACTTCCTGACCAATGCCTTCCGCTACGCCAAAGGCCCGGTGTTGCTGGGCGTGCGCCGGCGTCAGGGCGAGGTTTGCCTGGAGGTCTGGGATCGCGGGCCGGGGATTCCGGAGGACAAGCAGCAGGTGATTTTCGAAGAGTTCAAACGCCTCGACAGCCACCAGACCCGCGCCGAGAAAGGCCTGGGCCTGGGCCTGGCGATTGCCGACGGCTTGTGCCGGGTGCTCGGGCACACCTTGCGCGTACGTTCATGGCCGGGACGCGGCAGTGTGTTCAGTGTGCGGGTGCCGCTGGCGCGGACGCAGACTGCCCAGCCGAGCGCGGCGGTCGAACTCAACGGCAAGTTGCACAGCGGCGCGCAGGTGCTGTGCATCGACAACGAAGACAGCATTCTGATCGGCATGAACAGCCTGCTCACGCGTTGGGGTTGTCAGGTGTGGACGGCGCGCAACCGCGAGGAGTGCGCGGCATTGCTGAGCGATGGCGTACGGCCGCAACTGGCCCTGGTGGACTTCCACCTCGATCACGGTGAAACCGGCACCGACCTGATGGCGTGGTTGCGTACAAGCCTGGGCGAACCGGTGCCCGGTGTGGTGATCAGCGCCGACGGGCATCCGGAAACCGTGGCGCGGGTACACGCGGCGGGGCTGGATTATCTGGCCAAACCGGTGAAACCGGCGGCGCTGCGGGCGTTGTTGAGTCGCTATTTGCCGCTCTAGAAGAGCGGCTTATTCAGGCAGTTCGACCAGGCCGTCGGCATCGGTCATGGCGCGCTCCAGCAGATCTGCCGGCAGGCTCTTGCTCGCTCGTGCGCCGAGCAATTTCAGCTGTTCGCTGCGGCTGACCAGGTTGCCGCGCCCTTCTGTCAGTTTGTTTCGCGCTGCGCTGTAGGCTTTGTCCAGTTGCTGCAGACGATTGCCGACTTCGTCCAGATCCTGAATGAACAGCACGAACTTGTCGTACAGCCATCCGGCACGCTCGGCGATTTCCCGGGCGTTCTGGCTCTGGCGTTCCTGTTTCCACAGGCTGTCGATGACCCGCAGGGTGGCGAGCAGCGTGGTCGGGCTGACGATCACGATGTTGCGGTCGAAGGCTTCCTGGAACAGCGTCGGCTCGGCTTGCAGCGCTGCGGAAAACGCCGCTTCGATGGGCACGAACAGCAAGACAAAATCGAGGCTGTGCAGGCCTTCCAGACGCTTGTAGTCTTTTCCGGCCAGACCTTTGACGTGACTGCGCAGCGACAGTACGTGCTGCTTCATGGCGATCTGGCCGATGGCATCGTCGTCGGCCGCCACGTATTGCTGGTACGCCGTGAGGCTGACCTTGGAGTCGACCACCACCTGCTTGTCGCCCGGCAGGTAAATGATCACGTCCGGCTGGAAGCGCTCGCCGTCCGGCCCCTTGAGGTTGACCTGGGTCTGGTACTCGCGGCCCTTCTCCAGCCCGGCATGTTCCAGCACCCGCTCCAGGATCAGTTCGCCCCAGTTACCCTGGGTTTTCTGGCCTTTCAGGGCGCGGGTCAGGTTGGTGGCTTCATCGCTCAGGCGCAGGTTCAGTTGCTGAAGACGCTCCAGCTCCTTGGCCAGAGAGAAGCGCTCACGGGCTTCGGCTTGATAGCTTTCCTCGACGCGCTTCTCGAAGGACTGGATGCGTTCTTTCAGGGGATCAAGCAATTGGCCGAGGCGCTGTTGGCTGGTTTCGGCGAAACGCTGTTCACGCTCGTCGAAGATCTTCCCCGCCAGCTCGGCAAACTGGGCGCGCAACTCGTCGCGGGAACCTTGCAGGTCATCGAGGCGCTGCTGATGGCTTTCCTGCTGCTCGCGCAATTCGGCATTCAATGAAGCAGCCTGAGCATCCAGGCGTCGCAGTTCGGCTTCCTTGCTGGCACGCTCGAGGTTCCAGGCATGGGCGGCGTCACGGGCGTCGTCACGCTCGATCTGCAACAGTTCGACCTCACGGCGCACGGCCGCGAGATCGGCTTGTTTGGCGGCATTGGCCTGGCCGAGGTCGGCGATTTCGTCGCGACAGGCTTCGAGCTGGGCGTTGAGGCCGTCCTGGGCCATCTGCGCCATGGCCAGCCGCTCTTCGAGCAACGCAACTTCGGACTCGCCATGACTGGCCCGGCGCTGCAGCTGCCAGGCCAGCGCCAGCAGCGGTAACGCCGCGCCTGCCAAGCCGAGCAAGATGCTGGTCAAGTCCATCGCCATAGTGATTCCCGCCGATCCGATAAAGCCTGAAGGTTAACCAAGGCGTCAGGTCTTGGACAGCTCAGTCTTCGATCAGGCCGAGTTCCTGTTGCGCACGCCGATCACCCGCACGGGCGGCCTGACGCAGCAGATCCTGGCCGATACGACGATCCCGCGCGTTGCCACACTCACGGCACATCAACTGGCCAAGGCGGCTTTGCGCCGCGACCACGCCTTCCCGGGCCGGTTGTTTGAGCAGGCGGCCGGCGAGGTGTTTGGCGTTCTGGCTGTCGCCCAGGCGCGGGCTGTCGAGCAGCCATTCGGCCACGCGCACGGAAAATCGCTTGGGAGCGGTAACACGAGGGGGTTGGGAAGTAACAGAATCTGGAGATGAACGAAACTTCATAAAGCACTGTGGGACAGATCGAAGGGCGCGCCACTCTACTCTTTTTTTCGCACAGGTAAAGTCGAAAAAAACCCGGCACGCCCGTGCTAGAGCAAGCGCTCGGGACAATCCACAGAAGCTGTGGATAACTCAGTGGACAACCGCCCCCGACTCGCCGCAAAGCCTTGTGGAATGGGGCCCGCAGTCAAACTGACGATTTTTTCACCAGTAAAAAAAAGCGATGTTTTTCATTGACTTAAACTTTCGTTACAGGCAGCCACCGGGGTCAGGTTCGATGTGACAGCGTCGTTACCGTCCGCGCAACTAATGTGCACAAGTACCTGTTACGCGGTTATATCGGTGCGCTTTTTCGGGTCGTTTTGCCTGCCGGGCTGGGGATAAGCCCCGGTTCTGCGCTTGTCAGGCTTGCCCACCGCTACGACCGACGGTCGGAATGTGAGCCAAATCGGGGCGGGGCCGGGGCTCAAGGAACAGTCCGTCTGTTCTTTTTAAAAATCAGGTTTGCCTTCCTCGATGTGTTCCGTTAGTATCCGCGGCGTTAGTACCAAGCTGAAAGTCAATTCCGGTCGAACAAACCCCACGGTCAGCCTTCTCTCGAAGAAGCCTCCACCGAAAAAGCGGGCCCGACCCCTCGATGGTTTCCAGGTAAATCTTGCGACGACACAGCCTTTGAGCCGAATCAAAGGATGTTGCAAAGAATCCTTACTCTGACCGAACCAACCTGCAAATTGATCAGGATCTTCACCCCGGGCCCAGAACCTCTGCCCTCGATGTGTTGCCTGTCCTCCTAAGTACCTACCTGCCAGCCCAAGCGCGCCAACTTGTCAGCGCTTCAAACTGGCTGCTTTGTTCCAGTCGGGTTCTTCGTTCGACCAATGGTGGTCTGCGTTACTGGAACGTTTTAACGTTGCACGGTTCTTATCCGTGTCATTTGTAGGAACACCTAATAACTATGTCTACTCAAATCCAGACTCAGGATGCCATTCGCACCCTAACCAATGCTTTTGCTCCAATGAACTGCCTGATCATGGCCGCTCGCAAAGGCTGCTTCAGCTTCACCGTGGTCAATGAACACGGGATCGCCCGCCACAGCGAGCGTCTGTACCCGGATCAATACTCCAGCGCCGAACCGCTGCAGGCCGTGATTGATCGCACCCGTCAGGCATTGATCGCCTGAGAGGCCGAAATGGCTGCAAAAGCAAAAGCCCCGCCTGAAACGCGGGGCTTTTTATTGCCCGATGTTTCTCTTTTTACCCTTCGCGTTTAAGCACCAACCGATATAACGGTTATAACGGCCCGCCGGAAATATTTTAAAAACAGGCCTTTACGTCGTGAATATGACACTACACTTCAACTCAAGCGGCGTGATCCGCTTCCGGCGAGCCTGATTCGATCCACAGCTGCCAAGCTCCCCTTCAGGTCTCGCCGCCCAATAACAAGATCCGAGGGTTTTATGGGTATCGCTGCCAGCGAACTGTGCCGCTATGTGATCCGTCCCACGCTGATTTATCTGGGACGCCACTGCGCCACCGCCGAATCCCTGCTGCTGGGCATCGCCGCCAGCCAGTCCGCCCTGGGTTCCGCCCTGCATGACCGCCGTGGCCACGGCCTGTACCGGATTGCCGAGCATCGCCATCAGGCGCTCTGGGATCATTACCTGGCGCTCGATCCGGAGCGCGCCAGCCTGGTTCGCGGCCTCGCCAGTCAGCACGCCTTTCTCAGCAGCCCGCACCTCGAACTGACCGTCAATCTGCGTTACGCCACTGCCATTGCCTGGCTGCTGGTGGAAGAACAGACCCTCACCCTCCCCGACCCGGACGACCTGCTCGCAATGGCCCGTATCTGGCGTCAGACCTTTCAACCCCAGGGTCGCCTGCGCGACTTCACCTGTGCATGGCAGACCTGTGTTTCACCGCTGAATCAGGTCGCGTGCTGACTCACCGGTTTCGCAAGATCGGCCAACGGGTCGCGAATCTGGTCGGATTGTCCTACAAAACCGCTCTAACTCAAGCCATACGGACTATAGCGCTGGGACGAAAATGTTGGTAATTTTCGCCCCGGTGATCACCAGGAGTTCTAATAATGAAAAAAGTAATGCTCAAAACCACCATCAGCCTCGCCGTTTCCCTGGCATCCACGCAGATTTTCGCCGCTGGCTTTGCCATCAACGAACACAGCATCAGCGGGATGGGGACTGGGTACGCCGGGCGATCTTCTTCTGCCGACGACGCAAGCACTGTTTACGGCAACCCTGCCGGCATGTCGCGCCTCACTCGCGAACAAGTCACCGGTGGCGTTGCATTCCTCGATGCCAAGACCGATATCAGCGACGCCAGCTCCAGCCCCAACGGCGGCAGCAACAAAGGCGACATGGTGCCCTTCACCTCCGTACCTATGGGCTACTACGTCAAGCCGATCGACGAGCATTGGGCATTCGGCCTGGGTGTGTACGTACCCTTCGGCCTGATTACCGACTATGAAAAAGGCTTCGCCGGCCGCTACTTCGGCAGCAAGTCCGAAGTACAGGTCATCACCTTCCAGCCGACTGTCAGCTACAAGTTCAACGACGTGGTGTCGATCGGTTTCGGTCCGACCATCAACCGTATCGACGGCACCCTGGAATCCAACCTGTCGGTCACTCAGGCCGCGCCGGATGGCAAGGTCAAGATCAAGGGTGACGATACAGCGCTGGGCTACAACATCGGCGTGCTGGTTCAGGCAACCGACACCACTCGTCTGGGCCTGACCTACCACTCCAAGGTCGACTACAAGCTCGAAGGCAACACCAAGGTCAACTACGGCGCACTGGCCGCAGTCGGCCTGGGCGCCAGCCAGAAGTACGACGCTTCGCTGAAGATCACCACGCCTGAATCCGTGGACTTCTCGGTAACCCAGGCGATCAACGACCGCTGGAACGTCTACGCCGGTACTACCTGGACCCGCTGGAGCCAGCTGGAAAAGATCACCGTCAAGAACTCCGGTGTACAGCCTCTGCTGGCCGGTCAGTTCGGCGAGATCACCGAAGATCAGAACTGGCATGACAGCTGGGCTTACGCCATCGGTACTTCGTATCAGCTGAACAAGGAATGGGTACTGCGTACCGGTCTGACCTTCGACCAGGCGCCGACCAACAACGTCGACCGTTCGCCGCGCATTCCTACCGGTGACCGGACCATCTTCAGCATCGGTGCCGGCTGGAGCCCGACCGAAGACCTGACCATCGACGTCGCCTACTCGTACTTGCAGGAAGAATCGGTCAAAGTCCGCAACGAAAACAATCGTGGTCAGAGCTACGATGCCAAGTATGAAAACTCGGCAAACGGTTTCGGTGTAGGCGCGACCTACCGCTTCTGATGCTGCACGACGAGGCTGAGCGCTTTACCCTCTGAGCCCTCACCCACCAAAAAGCCCCGCTCTCTTTGCAGAAGCGGGGCTTTTTAGTAGGCATCGATCAGGGTTTCAGCGGTTTAGACGCAATGGCTTTCTCAATGGCCGCAAGAAACTCCGGATCATCCGGTTTGGTCAGGCTGGAGAAATTGGCGATCACCTTGCCCTGACGATCGACCACGTATTTATAGAAATTCCACTTCGGCGCGCTGCTTTGCGCGGCAAGCACCTGGAACAGATGGGTGGCACCGTCACCACGGACTTTCTGCGGTTCGGTCATGGTGAACGTCACGCCGTAGTTGGCGTAGCAGACCTTGGCGGTCTCGGCGCTGTCCTTGGACTCTTGTTTGAAGTCATTGGAGGGTACGCCGAGCATTTCCAGCCCTTGCGCCTTGTAGCGCTGGTTGAGCGCTTCGAGGCCCTCGAACTGCGGGGCGAAACCACAGAAGCTGGCGGTGTTGATCACCACCAGCGGTTTGTCGGCGTAGCGCTGGCACAGGTCGATGGATTCCTTGGCCCGCAATTTGGGCAACGAACCTTGCAACAATTCCGGACAATCCGCGGCCTGGGCCAGTCCGGTCAACGCCATCAGCAACGCAGGAACAGCACACCAGCGCTTGAGCATGTCGGGCATCCTTGAGCAGTCGTCAGAACCCGACGTTACTCGCCCTCAAAGCCTACAGGCAAGCGCCCATGCCCAACTGCATCAGCGCCAGGCCGCCCTGATGCCAGCCCCACCACACCAGCGCCAGCAAGACAGCGCCGAGTGCGGTGATGGCGATTCGTGGCCAGATTCGCATCATGCCGCGCTCGTACGGGCCTGCAGACGCTCGACCGGACGCTCGCGCACCGGCCAGTTCAGCGCGGCCGCCAACAGGCTCAAGAGAATCGCCACTTGCCAGATCAAGTCATAACTCCCGGTCCGGTCATACACCACCCCGCCCAGCCAGCCGCCGAGGAACGAGCCGAGCTGGTGGAACAGGAACACGATCCCGCCGAGCATGGACAGGTTTCGCACGCCAAACAAGGTCGCCACCGTACCGTTGGTCAACGGCACCGTCGACAGCCACAGGAAACCCATCGCCATACCAAACAGATACGCCGTAGTCGTCGTCACCGGCAGCCACAGGAACAGCACGATCACCACCGCCCGCAGCAGGTACAGCCCGGTCAGCAAACGCGGCTTGGACATGCGCCCGCCGAGCCAGCCGGCAGTGTAGGTACCGAAGATGTTGAACAGCCCGATCAACGCCAGCACTGTGGTGCCGACGGTAGCCGGTAGATGCTGGTCGACCAGATAGGCCGGCAGGTGCACGCCGATAAACACGACCTGGAAGCCACAGACGAAGAAACCGAATGCCAGCAGCCAGAACCCGGAATGCGAGCAGGCTTCGCGCAGGGCTTCAGACAGCGTTTGCTCATGGCCGAGCACCGGCAACGGCTTGTCCTTGAGCATGCTCACCAGCGGCACGATCAGCGCCACCAGCAGGCCCAGCACCAGCAATGCCGCCGACCAGCCCAGCCAGCCAATCAGGCCGAGGGTGCCCGGCAGCATGGCGAATTGGCCAAAGGACCCGGCGGCGCTGGCGATACCCATGCCCATGCTGCGTTTTTCCGGCGGAACCGCACGCCCGACCACACCGAGAATCACCGAGAAGGAAGTGCCGGACAGCCCGATACCGATCAGCAAACCGGCACTCAGGGACAGACCCAAAGCGGTCTCCGACAGCCCCATGAACACCAGGCCCAAGGCGTAAAGCACGCCACCGATCAACACCACTTTTGCCGCGCCGAAGCGGTCGGCCAGTGCGCCAGTGAAAGGTTGTGCCAGGCCCCAGATCAGGTTCTGCAAGGCGATGGCGAAGGCGAATACCTCACGGCCCCAGCCGAACTGAGCGCTCATCGGCGACAGAAACAGCCCGAAGCCGTGCCGCACGCCCAACGACAACGCCAGAATCAGCGCACTCCCCAGCAACACCCAACCGCACGTACGCCACATCGAACTCATTGTTATTCTCCAGTCGCGGGTATATACCCGCTTAGATTCGGAAAAAACCGGCCCTCAGGCCAGTTCATCCAACAGCCGCAGCAAGGTTTCACGCTTCTCGGCACCCAGTCGGTCGATCAACCGCTGCTGCGCCGCTTCCCAGGCCGGCAGGGCCGCTGACAGGCGTTGTGCGCCGGTTTCGGTGAGCCGGACGATGCGGTTGCGCATGTCTTCGCCCTCGGCCAGCGCCACCAGACCTTCGCCTTCCAGCACCCGCAGATTGCGCCCGAGGGTGCTGCGATCCAGGCCCATCGCTTCGGCCAGTTCGGAAATGCTCGGTTGATCCAGACGCTGCAGGTTGCACAGCAGAGAATACTGGGCAACGTTGATCCCGAAGCCGTCGAGAGCGCCGTCGTAATGCCTGCTGACGCCGCGGGCGGCGCGACGCAGGTTGGTGCACAAACACTGAGAAGGAAGCATGATGCGTGTATATACCCGCGAGTCTGTTAAATCAAGTTACAGATCAAAGTTACTTATCAAAACAAGGCCAGCCCGACCAACACCGACATCTCCAATAATTCCAGCAACGCACCCGCCGTATCACCGGTGGTTCCGCCCAGTCGCCGCACCATCAGATGCCGCAGCCAGATGAACACCACGACCGACAACAGCAGCGCCACGACAGCGTTGAACCCGGCGATCAGCACGCACACCACTGAACTCACCGCCAGCACCCGCCAACCCGTTTTGCGCGGCAGATGATCGGCCAGCGCCTGTCCCAACCCGCCGGCCCGCACATAGGTCGTGGTGAGGAACAATCCGAGCAGCGCTGCTCGTCCGATCAGCGGAACGATGATCAACGCCATGCCTTGGTGTTTTTCGATCAACGCCAACAACGCGGCGTATTTGAGCAGCAACACCAGCACCAGCGTCACCACCGCGATCGGCCCGCTGCGCGGATCCTTCATGATTGTCAGCGTGCGCTCGCGATCACCGAAACCACCGAGCCACGCATCGGCGCTGTCCGCCAGGCCGTCGAGGTGCAGCGCGCCGCTGAGCAGCACCCACACCGTCAGCAGCAACGCGGCATGCAGCAGCACAGGCGCGCCGGCCAGAGCGATGTTCAGCGCCCAGAGAATCACGCCGAACAGCACACCCACCAGCGGATAAAACAGCAGCGAGCGCCCGAGATCCTCAGGCGCCGGCATGCCCGGCAGACGAATCGGCAGGCTGCTGAGAAATTGCAGGGCGATCCACAGGGGCAGCATGTCAGCACACTTCCTTGAGCGAACCATCGGCCTCGACGATCAGCGAAAACAGCGCGCCGTGAGCAACTTCGACATTAAGCAATTGTTCACGGGGCAAACCACGGGCCCGGGCCAGCAAAAGACGCATGACGCCACCATGACTGACCAGCAACACCCGCTCCCCCGCATGTGCCGCATGCAAGCGCATGACCGCCGCCAGCACCCGCGCTGAAAAGTCGCTGACCGGCTCCCCCAGCGGCGGAGTAAACGCATAGGGATCGGCCCAGAACAGCCCAAGCGCTTCGGCATCGGTTTCCATCAACGCCGCCGCGCTCTGTCCTTCCCAGGCACCGAAATGCAGCTCTTGCAGATCCTTGTCCAGAGACACCGACAGATCCCGTTGCGCACCCAACTCTTCAGCAAACCGCGCGCAACGCTGCAACGGCGAACTGACCAGCCGATCCCACGGCCCCTGCCCGATCACCGCCTCGCGCATCTGCGCCCAGCCTTTTTCGGTCAGTGCATCGTCGAGACTGCCGCGCAGGCCGCCGCCCAGTTCGGTTTCACCGTGGCGCAGCAGGTCCAGACGCAAGGTCATGCCGGGCGATCCGCCACCGCTGCTTCGGCGAAGGTCGCCATCTGCCCGTGCAGGTCGCAGGCCAGGCGCAGCAACGGCACCGCCAGCGCCGCACCGCTGCCCTCGCCCAGACGCAGGCCCAGCTCCAGCAGCGGTTCGGCGCCAAGGGTTTCCAGCACGTGACGATGACCCGGCTCGGCGCCGCGATGGCCGAACAGCAGCCATTCACGGCAGGCAGGATTCAGCCGCACCGCCACCAGCGCCGCAACGGTGCAGATAAAACCGTCCACCAGCACCGCCACACTTTCCTGAGCACACGCCAGATACGCGCCGACCAAAGCCGCAATCTCGAAGCCGCCGAGATTGAACAGCGTCTGCAACGCATCCCCACGTTGCGCCGCATGGAGCGCCAGCGCCCGCTCGATCACCTGCGCCTTGTGGCTGACGCCTTCGGCGTTCAGCCCGGTGCCGGGGCCGGTCAGATGCGCCACCGGGCAATCGAGCAGCGCACAGGCCAGCGCACTGGCAGCCGTGGTGTTGCCGATCCCCATTTCACCGCCGATGAACAATTGCGCGCCCGCCGACTTCGCGCGCAGCACGCTGTCGCGACCGCCCTGCAAGGCAAGTTCACCCTGAGCCTGAGTCATCGCCGCGCCCTTGGCGAAATTCGCCGTACCCGGGCCGATGTTCAAGTGGCGTACGCCCGGCAGGTTCAGCGACGGCGTCACGGTGCCAAGATCCACTACTTCCAACTGCGCGCCGAGCTGTCGCGCCAGCACGCTGATCGCGGCACCGCCGCTTACAAAATTCAGCAGCATCTGGCCAGTGACTTCCTGCGGGAAAGCCGAAACGCCTTCGGCGACAACGCCGTGGTCGCCGGCAAAAATCGTGATCCAGACCTGATCGAGTGTCGGCTTGATCCGGCCCTGCAATCCGGCCAGTTGCACCGCCACCGATTCGAGCTGCCCGAGGGAGCCGGCAGGTTTGGTCAATTGCTGCTGACGCGCCGCCGCGTTTTCAACGGCGTCCGTATCCACCGGTTTGCACGGGTTCAGCCACCAGGTTTGAGTCATAACGCAGGTCCTTTCAGAGTCAGGGACAGGCCGGCGACGGTCAGGACGACTCGCTGACAACGCTCGGCCAGAGCTTGATGCAGCCAACCGGCTTCATCGACGTAGCGGCGAGTCAATTCGCCCAGCGGCACGACACCCATTCCGGTCTCGTTGCTGACAAAAATGATTTCACCCGGCAGCGACGCCAGGCATTCGAGCAGGGCTTCGCGTTCGGCGGCAAGACGCTCGGCGTCTTCGAGCATCAGCAGATTGGTCAGCCACAGCGTCAGGCAATCCACCAGCAGGCAACGTTCGGCGCTGGCGGTTTCGCGCAGCACACGGGCCAGTTCCAGTGGCTCTTCGATCAATGCCCATTCGGCAGGACGTCGCGCCCGGTGATGGGCGACGCGTTCATTCATCTCGCCATCCAGCGGCTGGCTGGTGGCGATGTACGTCACGGCCAGCGCGCTGTCGGTGGCGAGTTTTTCGGCCAGGCGACTTTTGCCGGAGCGGGCGCCGCCGAGGATCAACTGGAGCATGGGGACATTCCACAGAGTTCACGTAACAACCTGGTATCGAGATGCTTCTCGACCAGATCCGCCAGCCGCTCGATATCGCGCTCGCGCAGGCCGTGGTAATCCACCTCCTGCACATCGTTCAAACCGGCCCAGCGCAACAGCGCCGCACTGGCCGCCGGTGATTCGAACAGGCCGTGCAGGTAGGTGCCGAAAATCTGACCGTCAGGACTTTGCGCACCGTCGCAACGGCCATCGTCCAGATGGACAGCGGCGTTTTCCAGCGCAGATCCGGTCGTCACACCGGCATGAATTTCATAACCACTGACCTCGGCATCTTCCAGCACCAGACGCCCGCGCACATTGCGCAACTGCTTCTCGGCTTCGAGCTGGGTTTCAAACGCCAGCAGGCCCAGCCCCGCGCTGGAACCCGGCGCGCCTTCCAGGCCGAGCGGATCATGCACCTGCTCGCCGAGCATCTGCAGACCGCCGCAGATTCCCAGCAGCTTGCCGCCGTAACGCAGATGGCGGCTGATGGCGGATTCCCAGCCATTGGCGCGCAGATAAGCCAGATCGCTACGGACGCTTTTCGAGCCCGGCAGGATGATCAGGTCAGCTGGCGGGATCGCTTGCCCCGGGCCGATGAATTGCAGGTCAACCTGCGGATGCAAACGCAGGGGATCGAAATCGGTGTGATTGCTGATGCGCGGCAGCACCGGCACCACCACTTTCAGGACTTGCTCGGCTTTGTCGGTCTGGCGCTGATCGATACCGTCCTCAGCCTCCAGATGCAGGTCCATCACGTAAGGCAGGACGCCCACCACCGGTTTGCCGGTGCGCTGCTCCAGCCAGTCGAGGCCGGGTTGCAGCAAGGCGATATCGCCACGAAAACGGTTGATGATGAAGCCCTTCACCCGTGCCTGCTCGCTCGGTGACAACAGTTCCAGCGTGCCCACCAGATGGGCAAACACGCCGCCTCGATTGATGTCGGCAATCAACAAAACCGGGCAGTCCACCGCTTCGGCGAAGCCCATGTTGGCGATGTCGCCGGCGCGCAGATTGATCTCCGCCGGCGAGCCCGCGCCCTCGACCATTACCAGCGGATACGCGGCGCTCAAGCGCTCGTGAGAGGCGAGCACGGCCTGCATGGCGATGACTTTGTAGTCGTGATAGGCAACGGCGTTCATGCTGGTGACCGCACGACCGTGGATGATGACCTGGGCGCCGGTGTCGCTGTTGGGTTTGAGCAGCACCGGGTTCATGTCGGTGTGCGGTTCAAGATGCGAGGCCTGCGCCTGCACCGCTTGCGCCCGGCCGATTTCGCCGCCGTCGGCAGTCACCGCGCTGTTGAGCGCCATGTTCTGCGGTTTGAATGGCACCACGGCAACACCCTGACGGGTCGCCCAGCGACACAGCGCCGTCACCAGCGTACTTTTGCCGGCATCGGAAGTGGTGCCTTGCACCATTAACGTAGTCATGCGGGTTTCTTGTCCATAGAGCGGTCCACGGCGAACGCTTGCAGGACCTGCTCAAGCCGCGCCTCATCGGCGGCATTGGCCGGCAGACCGAAACGCAGGCTGCTGTTGTGCGTGAAGAGACGCAGGAGGATGCCGCGACGGGCCATGAATTCGTGAAGTGCGTGAGCATGCTCGGTGATCAGCCACTGGAACAGCGCACAGCCACCCTGAGGTTTGAAGCCGTAGCGTTCGAGCAGCGCGGCCAGTCGTTCGCTGGCTTCATCGCTGCGAATTCGCTGACGAGTGTGGCCTTCGGTGTCTTGCAGGCAGGCCTGCCCCAGCACCCGGGTCGGCCCGCTGACAGCCCAGGGACCCACCTGCTCGGCCAGTAAACGGAGCAACTTGCGCTCGGCCAGCACGAACCCGAGCCGCACACCGGCCAGCCCGAAAAACTTGCCGAACGAACGCAACACGATCAGTCCGACCTGATGGGTATGCGGCGCCAGGCTCAATTGCGGGGTGTTGTCCATGAACGCTTCATCCACCACCAGCCAGCCGCCGCGCTGGGCCAGCCGTGCGTGCCAGTCGAGCAACTTCGCCGGCGTCAGGCTCAGGCCGGTAGGATTGTTCGGGTTGACCACCACCAGCACGTCGAGGCTGTCGAGAAAGAAATCGACTTCCTGCTCCAGAACCTCGCGGACGATGTAACCACTGCGCCGCCAGGCCTCGGCATGCTCGGCATAACACGGCGACAGCACGCCGACCTTGCCGGCCCGGCGCAATCGCGGCAGCAACTGAATGGCCATCTGCGAACCGGCCACCGGCAACACCTGAGCGGCACCGTAGTAGTCGCACGCCGCCTGCTCCAGACCGTCATCGGTTTCCGGCAGACGCGCCCAGGCCCGCAGCGGGATCTCCGGGACCGGAAACGGCCACGGTGCCAGACCGGTGGACAGGTCGAGCCAGTCTTCTTCGGCGATGCCGTATTCCAGCGCCGCCCTGCGCAGTCGGCCACCGTGCTCAAGCATAGAATTCAGCCCCCACGCAGAGAATCAGCAGCCATAACCATACCCCGCGCTGGACCAATTGCCAGCCGCGATCAATGGAATCGGCATCCGCCGGCGCACCCTCGCCCAACTGCGGACGCTCGTGCAGCTCACCGTGATAGATCGCCGGCCCGCCCAGCTCGACGCCCAAGGCGCCTGCGCCGGCAGCCATCACCGGGCCTGCGTTCGGGCTGTCCCATTTCGGACCCTGGGTGCGCCAGCATTTCAGCGCGAGTCGAGTCTTGCCCAGCAGCGCGTAGGTCAACGCCACCAGACGTGCAGGAATGTAGTTGAGGACGTCGTCGATCTTTGCCGCGGCCCAGCCGAAACGCTCGAAACGTTCGTTGCGATAGCCCCACATTGCGTCGAGGGTATTGCTCAGGCGATAGAGCACCACGCCCGGCGCACCGGCCACGACAAACCAGAAGATCGCGGCGAACACCGCATCGCTGCCGTTCTCCAGCACCGATTCGGTGGCAGCGCGGGCGACGGCGGTACTGTCCAGTTCACTGGTCTGGCGGCTGACCAGATACCCTACGCGTTTGCGCGCCTCTTCCAGATCATCGCTGCGCAGGGCCCTGGCCACCGGCTCGACGTGCTCGCCGAGGCTGCGCATGCCGAGAGCGCAATACAGCGCGACGATCTCGACGATCCAGCCCACATAAGGCGCCCAGGACAAGGCCGTGGCAAGTAACGTCAGCGGCAGCACCGCGATCACCCACGCGGTGACACCATGGCTGCGCCAGCCGCGCCCGCCGGTATTGAAACGTTGCTCGATGCGCCCGGCAAAATTGCCGAACGCCACCAGCGGATGCCAGCGTTTCGGTTCACCCAGCAGCGCGTCCAGCGCGACCGCGGCGACACTCAGCAACGCCACACTCATTGACTCACTCCCCAGAAATTTTCATACAGCAGCTCATTGAGCGGACGCGCCTGCGCCCACCCTTCGAGTACCAGCATCGGCGCCGGATAGAATTCCTTGACCGGCCCCAGGCAAAGCACCGCCAGCGGCTTGGCCCCGGCCGGCAGTTGCAGCAGATCGGCCAGCGCTTGCGGTTCGAACAGCGACACCCAGCCCATGCCCAGACCTTCGGCGCGCGCCGCCAGCCACAGGTTCTGGATCGCGCAGGACAGCGACGCCATGTCCATTTCCGGCAGCGTGCGACGGCCGAAAATGTGTCGCTCGCGATCGTCCATCAAGGCTGCAACCAACACTTCCGCACAGTCGTTGATGCCTTCGACCTTGAGCTTCATGAACTCGTCGCTGCGCTCGCCGAGGGCTTCGGCGGTGCGTACCCGTTCTTCTTCAACAAGATTCTGGATCTGTCCGCGCAAGGCGCGGTCGCTGATGCGGATGAAGCGCCACGGCTGCATCAGGCCGACGCTCGGTGCCTGATGCGCGGCTTCCAGCAGACGGCGCAGCAGTTCCGGCTCGACCGTGCCGCCGCTGAAGTGGCGCATGTCGCGGCGTTCGGCGATGGCGCGGTAGACCGCTGCGCGCTCGGTTTCAGTGAAGGCGTTGTCGGTCATGGCACCAACAATGCGGCAATCGCCGACGGGTTCGACGGAAAGTAAAAGTGCACGTACGAGGCAGTCATCCGCCCTTCCCGATACACCGCTTCGGCACCGCGCCCGCCATTGGGGCTGTGGCCCCGGGCAATCGGCGTCAGTTCGGTAGTGGTCAGGGAATGGTGATAGGTGTGACCGCGCAGCACGCCTTCCGGCAATTCGACGGATTGCAGGGCCAGGGCTGCCAGACGCTTCTGCATCACCGCATCACCTTTGAGCAACCCGACCAGTTCGGCGCGGGTGCCTTCGACATCGGTCAGCGAATCCAGCAGATAGAGCATGCCGCCACATTCGGCGAGCAGCGGTTTACCGGCGGCGTGATGTGCGCGGATCGCTTTGAGCATGTCGGCGTTCTGCGACAAGGCAACATGGTGCAATTCCGGATAACCGCCGGGCAGGTACAAGCTGTCGGCTTCGGGCAATTGCGTATCGCGGATCGGCGAGAAGAAGCTCAACTCCGCGCCCATCGCCCGCAACAGATCGAGACTGGCGCCGTAGGTGAAGGCGAAGGCTTCGTCACGGGCAACAGCAACTCGCACGCCGTCAAGCAGTCTTTCGGTCTTCACGACTTCAGGTGCAGCGAATTCCACGGCCGGCGGCAGCGCTACCTCGCAGGTGCCGGCCAGCGCTTCGGCGGCGGCGTCGAGACGTACATCGAGATCATTGAGTTCACTGGCCTGCACGAGGCCCAGATGGCGGCTTGGCAGCTCGATCCCGGTTTCCCGGGACAACGCGCCGTACCAACGCAGGCCTTCAGTGAGACTGCCTTCGAGCAATTGCGCGTGGCGCACCGTGCCGACACGGTTGGCCAGCACGCCGGCAAACGGCAAGTCCGGCTGATAGCGCGCCAGGCCCAGCGCCAAGGCGCCGAAGGTCTGGGCCATGGCCGTGCCGTCGATCACGCCGAGCACCGGCACGCCGAAATGCCGCGCCAGATCGGCGCTCGATGGCGTGCCATCGAACAAGCCCATCACGCCTTCGATCAGGATCAGATCCGCTTCGGCGGCGGCTTCCCACAACAGACGACGACTTTCCTGCTCGCCGACCATCCACATGTCGAGTTGGTAGACCGGCGCACCGCTGGCGCGCTCGAGGATCATCGGGTCGAGAAAGTCCGGGCCGCACTTGAAGACGCGGACCTTGCGGCCCTGATTGCGATGCAAACGGGCCAGTGCTGCAGTGACGGTGGTCTTGCCCTGGCCGGAGGCCGGGGCGGCGATCAGTACCGCCGGACAGTGACGTGGTTGATTCAAAGTTCGACGCCTTTCTGCGCTTTGATGCCAGCCTGGAAGGCGTGCTTGATCATGCCCATTTCGGTGACGGTGTCGCCCATCTCGATCATTTCCGGCTTGGCGGCGCGGCCGGTGACGATCACGTGCTGCATCGGCGGACGGGCCTGCAGATCGCTGAGCACCTGATCCAGATCGAGGTAACCGTGCTTGAGGGCGATGTTCAGTTCGTCGAGCACCACCAGACCGATCGACGGATCACGCAGCAGTTCACGGGAGACTTCCCATGCAGCCTCGGCGGCGGCGATGTCGCGCTGGCGGTCCTGGGTTTCCCAGGTGAAGCCCTCGCCCATCACATGAAAACGCACCTGCTCGGGGAAGCGGCGGAAAAACAACTCTTCGCCGGTGCTGTTGCGGCCCTTGATGAACTGCACTACGCCGCACTTCATGCCATGGCCCATGGCGCGAGCGAGCATGCCGAACGCCGAGCTGCTTTTGCCTTTGCCGTTGCCGGTCAGCACCAGCACCAGGCCGCATTCGTCCGGTGAATTGGCGATACGCTCGTCGATCACGGCTTTTTTGCGCTGCATGCGCGCCAGGTGGCGCTCGTCGCGTTCGGGGGAATCAGTCATGGGGGAGCTCTCCGTTGAGGCTGGATAACGGCGGGCAGGCACAAGAATGGACGGCAACAAGCCTGGCATCGCCCACCGTGATGCCGCTGGATGGATCAGGCCGGTCTCCGGGCTCATGAGCGGCGTTCGCCTGGCTGCGCGCCTTCCCGCTTTGCAGCAGTGGCATTCGACGCAGCTTTCACTCATTTACCGTTGCGGGGGCAGCGCCGGGATCGTGATGGTTCTTCGCTTGAAGACAATCCTCACCGGCTTCCCTGTTTCACTCTGTCGACAGCGGTCACAGAGCACCTGAAACAAGCCGCGAAGGTTAGAGGGTTGGGGGTGGAGCGTCAAATGAAGAGGGGGTCGTGCGGCAAATAACTGCCGTCGATCAATTATCTGACGCCAATCTTGTGCCACACTGTCAGCAGTGATATCAAAGAGCCATGCTTTTTGACTGCAGAGAGCACATCACAATAACAAGGGAGAGCACCATGCAAGGCATGATCATCAGCAATCCGCGGCTGGAATTCCTGCGCCCGGTGCTGGAACGATGGTTTGACTGTATCGACCGCTACAACGCCGTGCGCGGCGACAACGACACACCCTACTGGCACGACGAAAAAGCCAACCTCGGCCTGTTGTCTGCCGCCGCCTGGATGGCCGAACTGGTGACCCTGCGCGACACCGCCACGCGCAAACAGAACGAGGAAGGCGAGCGCAATGCCCGGGCCGACCTGTTCCTGGCCGGCGCCGAAGATCGCGCCTATATCCAGGCGACCCAGCGCTGGCCACGCGTCAACAGCCTGAATCTGACTCAGGCCCTGGCCGATATCACCAGCGACGCCAAGCGCATCAGCTACGCCAGCGATCTCAAACTCGGCTGCCTGTTCGTCGCCCCACAGAAAGCCCAGCACAGCGCCAGCCCGGAAGAACTGCAGGACATGGTCGACGACCTGCAAAAGGAACACACCTGCGCCGTCGCCTGGTACTTCCCGTATGCCTACCGCAAATTGCGCAGCGAGGTCGGCAACTATCACCCCGGTATTGCCGTGCTGTTCAAGGAGGCGCGCGGCTGAGGGGTTGAACCATCGGGCTCGTGTGCTTCTCTATGATTAGGAATGCATTCATAGGGAAGATCAGTAATGCGCAAGCCCCAGCTCGTTTTCGTCATCGCACTCGCCGGAGGGCTCACCGCCTGTGGTGAATCCTCCAGCCTGCAAGTCTCGGACGGCACCGGCCCGTCCCCCAAACTGCCCGAACCGAACAAGACCCTGATCCCGACGGTGAACATCGCCCCGGCGATCGGCTGGCCGGCGGGCGCGAAACCGACGCCAGCGGCAGGCACTCAGGTGGCGGCATTTGCCGAAAACCTCGATCACCCGCGCTGGCTCTACGTGCTGCCCAACGGCGATGTGCTGGTGGCGGAAACCAATGCCCCGCCAAAACCGGACGACGGCAAGGGCATACGCGGTTGGGTGATGAAAAAAGTCATGGGCCGCGCCGGTGCCGGCGTACCGAGCCCGAACCGCATCACCCTGTTGCGCGATGCCGATCACGACGGCGTGGCCGAGACGCGCACGGTGTTTCTGCAAAACCTCAATTCACCGTTCGGCATGACGCTGGTCGGCAACGATCTATACGTCGCCGACACCGACCGCCTGCTGCGCTTTCGCTACGAGCCCGGCGCAACCGAAATCAAGAGCCAGCCAATCAAAATTGCGGATCTGCCGGGCGGCCCGCTCAACCATCACTGGACCAAGAACGTCATTGCCAGCAAGGACGGCAGCAAGCTGTACGTCACCGTCGGTTCGAACAGCAACGTCGGCGAAAACGGCCTGGATCAGGAAGAAGGTCGCGCGGCGATCTGGGAAGTGGATCGGGCGACCGGCAATCACCGGATCTTCGCCTCAGGCATCCGCAACCCCAACGGCCTGGCCTGGGAGCCGAAAAGCGGCGCGCTGTGGACTGCGGTAAACGAGCGTGATGAGATCGGCAGTGATCTGGTGCCGGACTACATCACCTCGGTCAAGGATGGCGGTTTCTATGGCTGGCCGTTCAGCTATTACGGCCAGCACGTCGATGTCCGCGTCGAGCCACAAAACCTGGATCTGGTGGCCAAGGCCATCGCTCCGGATTACGCCGTCGGCCCGCACACCGCCTCACTGGGCCTGACCTTCGCCGAGGGCGCCACACTGCCGGCCCAATTCAAGGAGGGCGCATTCATCGGCCAGCACGGCTCGTGGAACCGCAAGCCGCACAGTGGCTACAAGGTGATCTTCGTGCCATTCAGCGCCGGCAAACCGAGCGGAACGCCGGTGGATGTACTGACCGGTTTCCTCGACAAGGATGAGAACGCCTTAGGTCGCCCGGTTGGCGTCGTGATTGATCAGCAAGGCGGATTGCTGGTGGCGGACGATGTGGGGAACAAGGTGTGGCGGGTGTCGGCGGCTAAATAGCCCAAGCCCTGAAACAAAAAAACCGTGGGAGCCAATGTGCTCCCACGGTTTTTTATTGATACGCAGCTTTACGGGTTGTGCGCCAGATGCTCCGGCTGCAGAACGCGCTTGGCACTCAGATAGGCCTTCTGCCAATACGCTTTCGACAGGCTGTCGAGCTTAACCGTGCCACCGGTGGCCGGTGCATGAACGAAGCGCCCCTCCCCGACGTAAATCCCCGCATGACTGACCTGAGAGCCGCCATTGGTGGCGAAGAAGATCAGGTCGCCAGTCTGCAGCCCTTCCTTGCCGACATTCGGTGCCTGCATGACGATCATCTCGCGGGTCGAACGCGGCAGGCTGATGCCGGCCGCATCGCGGTAGACAAAACCGATCAGGCCGCTGCAATCAAAGCCTGAATCCGGCGTGTTGCCGCCCCAGCGATAAGGCGTACCCACCAGCCCGAGCGCGCGGAACAGCACGTCTTCGGCAGCGGGAGAGAAAGCCTGGGAGGATCCGAACACAATCGGCGCGCGAACCACGGGGGCTGGCGGCGGAGTGCGGCTGGCGCAAGCGCTGAGCAGCGCTGCGAAGAACATCAGGGCAAGGCGGGCCGTCATCGTCATAAGCAGAACATCCTGATCTGGCTGCGGCTTTTACTGCCGATTCGACAGAAAACAAAACCGCCTGCGTTGGGACGCAGGCGGTTTGCCATCAATATAGATCAGGATTCTAGCGGCTACGCGGCAAACTTCAAGTAAGACTTTAACTTCACCTTGTAAAGTTTAAGTCTATTGCCTCTGAAGGACCGCCTGTCGCCACGAGCGTGGCGACAAAAACGTGATTACTTGCGAGCGGTAACCACGGTTGGAGCGTTCGCCAAAGCGCGTTTGGCTTCGATGAAGGTCTTGCTCCAGTAGCTGTCACCCAGGCTGTCGATACGGACACCGCCGCTGCGACGACTGCTGGAGTGAATGAACTGGTTGTCGCCCAGGTAGATCCCGGCGTGGCTTACACGACCGCGACGACCATTGGTGGCGAAGAACAGCAGATCGCCCGGCTCGAGGTTGCCGCGCGATACCAGCGGAGCATCCACGTTGATCATTTCGCGGGTGGAGCGCGGCAGGTTCATGCCGGCTTCTTCGCGGAACAGGTAGCCGATGAAACCGCTGCAATCGAACCCGGCTTCAGAGGTGCCGCCGAAACGGTAACGGGTACCGATCAGAGACATGCCGCGTTCAAGAATGCTGTCGGCCAGAACCGGAAGCTGGTAAGGCTTCTTGCCGTTGAAAGCGGCCAGTTCCTTTTCGGTGTCCAGCTCTTCCTGGTAAATAACGGAAGACTGGGCGGTGGCAGAATTTTTAGCCTGTTGTTGCTGCTCTTGAACAGGTGAATGAGCAGCGCAACCGAACAACAGGGTGACGAGTGCGAGAGGCACGAGGGGTGCGAAGCGCTTTAGCATGGGCACGACCGTGGCTGATAGTTGTAAAGAAGCCGAGACTATGCCCGCTATCAGCCTCATTTGCAAATTCAATCGATCTTTTTGTGACTTCCCGGTTTCTCGTTTACATCTAAGCGCTTAAGCCTATTTGAATCGAGACGCAGCCTGCGCAATGCACAGGAAAGCGGATTTTCTGGCGCCTGAAATATGCCGAAACCCGCTGAAAGCCCCGGTTTTACCAGCCCAGGGTTTCTTTCAGGAAGGGAATGGTCAGCTTGCGTTGAGCCTGCAAAGAGGCCTGATCGAGCTGCTCGAGCAGGTCAAAAAGCGCGCTCATGCTGCGGGTGCCGCGAGTCAAAATAAAATGCCCGACTTCGTCGGTAAGATGCAGCCCGCGACGGGATGCGCGCAATTGCAGGGCGCGCAATTTGTCTTCATCTGAGAGAGGACGCATCTGGAAAATCAGCGCCAGGGTCAGGCGCGACTTCAAGTCAGCCAGTTTTACCGGCAACTCACGCGGCGAGGTGGAGGCGGCGATCAGCAACCGACGACCGCTGTCGCGCAGACGGTTGAACAGGTGAAACATCGCCTCTTCCCAGTCGGGCTTGCCGGCGATCACCTGCAAGTCGTCCAGGCAGACCAGTTCGTACTGTTCGAGGTTGTCGAGGATTTCGATGCCGCGATCCATCAACTCGGCCAGCGGCAGGTACACCGCCGGTTCGCCCATCTGCTCGAAACGCAGGCACGCGGCCTGCAACAGATGCGTACGCCCTACTCCGTGCTTGCCCCACAGATAGATCAGGCTTTCGGTCCAGCCGGCGTCGGCTTCGCATAGACGCTCGACATAGCCGAGTGCAGCGGCATTGGCGCCTGGGTAGTAGTTGATGAAGGTGGCGTCGTCACGCAGACGCACACCTAGGGGCAGCTGAATCGGTTTCATGCTGACTGAACAGTTCCCAAGGAACCGTTAGTGGCCTCTGTGTAAAGTGTGCGAAGTTTATACCCGTGAAGCGGAGCGCACAATGCGACAGACCCCAAGCAAAATCAAAGGTTTGCGTTAACTTGCTGGTTTTATGACAGTTTCTTTGGCGCCCGAGTGCCGGCATCGCCTGCATGAGACGGGCCAACCCGGCAATTCACCGGGCGGCCTTACCTCGCCTTACAGCTTCGGATCATCGACTCCGCTATACATTTCGGAGTCCTTGTATAAATCATGGACGTGGCGCACCAGCACCATGATCACCGCCGCCACCGGTAACGCCAGCAGCACACCGGTGAAGCCGAACAGCTCACCGCCGGCAAGGATCGCAAAGATCACCGCCACCGGATGCAGCCCGATCCGATCACCCACCAGCAAAGGCGTCAGCACCATGCCTTCCAGGGCCTGACCGACCATGAACACCGCAACGATCCCGATCATCGGGTACAGGTCGCCGCCGAACTGGAACAGCCCGGCAATCAGCGCCGCGCCGATCCCGATCACAAACCCCATATAAGGCACGATGGCCGCCAGACCGGCGATCAGGCCGATCAACAGGCCCAGCTCCAGACCGACAATCATCAGCCCCGCCGCATAGATCACGCCCAGCGCCAGCATCACCAGCAACTGTCCGCGCACGAACGCCCCGAGAACCTCGTGACATTCGCCTGCCAGCGCCACCACGCGCTCTTCACGATCACGCGGCAACAGGCTGCGGATCTTGGCCATCATCACGTCCCAGTCGCGCAGCAGGTAGAAACTCACCACCGGGATCAGTACCAGATTCGCCAGCCAGCCAATCAGCGCCAGGCTGGAAGCGGTGGCCTGACTCAGCACCACGCCAACGATGTCGGTGGTCTGGCCCATGTGCTCGGTGATCGCTGCCTTGACCTTGTCGAACTTCCAGAAGCCATCCGACAGCCCCAGCTTCGACTGCGCCCATGGCAACGCCGTGTGCTGCAGCCAGTCGAGCATCTGCGGTGCCAGTTCGTACAGACGCAGCAACTGCTTGGCGAGCATCGGCACCAGCACCAGCAGCAACGTGGTGAAGATCAGGGTGAACAAGGCGAACACCGCAATCACGCCCCAGGTGCGAGACAGGCCGAGCCGCTCAAGACGATCAACCAAAGGATCGAACAGATAAGCGAGCAACAGCGCCACCAGAAACGGCGTGAGGATCGGATGCAGCAACCAGACAAACGCGCAAAGCAGGAGCACCCCACCGAGCCAGAACCAACGCCGCGTATCGGCCATGTAACACTCCATTGCTTCTATATATGAAAGAAAAACCTACCAGCGGAATCGCAACGACGGCGCCGCAGGTGCCGGCGCAACGACAGGCGCACCGCCTGGCACCACAGGCTGCGGAGCCACCGGAGCCGGCGCCTCGGCCGGCATTTCCTGCAACTTCGCCAGCGACAACTGCGCCCGCAACTGATCGGCGCTGCCGTTGACCCGACACACAATGCGATCGGCATCGACACTCTGCAGCCGCACGCCAAAGGGTTCGAGCATCCGCAGCAACGTCGCGTAATGCTCCAGGTTCATGCCCTGCACTTCCAGCGTCTGCTGCCCCGAGGCACCCGGTTTGGCAACAAAGCGCGGCGCCAGTCGCTCGGCCACCGCCAGCATCACGGCGTCGGCGACGGCGGCCTGATCTGCCCCCTGCACACTTCCCGCTTCCTTTTGATCGCCCAGCCACAAATGCCATTTGGCTTGCCACTGACCGCCCTCTTCGCGGGCATGCACGGCGAGCAAGGCATCAGCGCTGTAACGTTCAGACGCTGCATGAAGCGGTGCCGGATCGGTGCCTTCGAGCGTCGGCGCGGTCGCGACCAGTTGCTCACTCAGATCCGCCAGCGGCAGACGCAACGGCAACCCTCGGTGCTGGGCGGCACGCCGCAACGGCGCCGCACTGGCCTGACCGTCGCCCACCAGGCTTGAGCCTTCGGTGGAGTCGTTCAGCCACCAGCTCAGGATCGACGGCCGGCTGGCGCCCCACAGCGACAACCCGGCACGGCGCAGCGCCTGCTCGGTGGTCGCCGGGTCGAAGTCGACCTTCAACACTTCCGGCGGCCCGGCATCGAAACCGAACTGGCTGATGATCTGTTGCGGATCCTTGCGAATCGGCGCCAGCCCGGGATTCTGCAGCGCCTTCGGATCCCCCGTGAGACGCAGCACCAGCGTATCCAGCGCCGCTTGCGTGGCACGATCACGCTCCTCCGGCGACTGGCCGCTGACCGGCTCGCGCACCTGATAAAGCCCTTTGACGTTTTCGGCCTGGCTCGCCAGGCTGACCAGAGACAAGCAGCCCACTAACAGCAATTTACACAAACGCATGGAGAATTCCCGTCGACAAGAGCGGCTGGAACAGGCCGCGTGAACCGGATTGAGCAAGCCTGTGACCACTGGCCGTTGCAAAACATTCACACGCTGGCGATAAGTTTTTGCACAGCCCTAACGATAGACGGTTCCTTATACAGGCACCCGTGATGTCACCCACAGCTTCATTTGCAAAAAATTTCGGCCGATATGCCCCTGCCCGTCGGCGTGAGGATGGCCGCTGCCCCTCAAGCCTGATAAAATCGCGCGCCTTCGCAGACCGGCAACAGCCGGGCACCTCGAAACTCGCGTGAGGCCATCGCCCCCTCGATTTCGAAGTTCCCGCTGAACTCGGTCGTTACCCCTGAATCCCCTCCCCTAAAGGCCTGGATCATGAGCAAGCAACCCTCCCTGAGCTACAAGGACGCCGGTGTAGACATCGACGCCGGTGAAGCATTGGTCGAACGCATCAAGAGCGTCGCCAAGCGCACTGCGCGCCCGGAAGTCATGGGCGGCCTGGGCGGTTTTGGCGCCCTCTGCGAAATCCCGGCCGGCTACAAGCAGCCAGTACTGGTTTCCGGCACCGACGGCGTCGGCACCAAGCTGCGTCTGGCACTGAACCTGAACAAGCACGACAGCATCGGCCAGGACCTGGTCGCCATGTGCGTCAACGACCTGGTGGTGTGCGGCGCCGAGCCACTGTTCTTCCTTGACTACTACGCCACCGGCAAGCTGAACGTCGACGTGGCCGCCACTGTCGTCACCGGTATCGGTGCAGGCTGCGAACTGGCTGGCTGCTCGCTGGTTGGCGGCGAAACCGCTGAAATGCCTGGCATGTACGAAGGCGAAGACTACGATCTGGCCGGTTTCTGCGTCGGCGTCGTGGAAAAAGCCGAAATCATCGACGGCTCGAAAGTCGCCACCGGTGACGCCCTGATCGCCCTGCCATCGTCCGGCCCGCACTCCAACGGCTACTCGCTGATCCGCAAGATCATCGAAGTATCCGGCGCCGACATCGAAACCGTTCAGCTCGACGGCAAGCCGCTGACCGATCTGCTGATGGCCCCGACCCGCATCTACGT
Organism: Pseudomonas sp. 91RF; assembly: GCF_003576265.1. NCBI lineage: Bacteria > Pseudomonadati > Pseudomonadota > Gammaproteobacteria > Pseudomonadales > Pseudomonadaceae > Pseudomonas > Pseudomonas sp. 91RF. The sequence goes on along the minus strand of NZ_QWFC01000049.1, from coordinate 25,696 downwards.
CAAGCCGCTGCTCAAGCTGATCAAGGACACCGGCGCCGTCAAGGCCATGGCCCACATCACTGGTGGCGGCCTGCTGGACAACATCCCGCGCGTTCTGCCAAAAGGCGCTCAAGCCGTGGTTGACGTGGCCAGCTGGACTCGCCCGGCCGTCTTCGACTGGCTGCAAGAGAAAGGCAACGTTGACGAAACCGAGATGCACCGCGTACTGAACTGCGGCGTGGGCATGGTGATCTGCGTGGCTCAGGAGCACGTTGAAACTGCCCTGAACACCCTGCGTGATGCCGGCGAACAGCCTTGGGTCATCGGCCAGATCGGTGTCGCTGCCGAAGGCGCTGCCCAGGTCGAGCTGAAAAACCTCAAGGCTCACTAATGCCTAATACCTGTGATGTCGTGGTGCTGTTGTCCGGCACCGGCAGTAACTTGCAGGCCCTGATCGACAGCACGCGGACCGGCGACAGCCCGGTCCGCATCGCTGCGGTGATTTCCAACCGCGCCGACGCCTACGGCCTGCAACGCGCCAGTGACGCGGGTATCGCCACCCGCTCGCTGGATCACAAGGGTTTCGAAGGTCGCGAGGCCTTCGATGCCGCCCTGATCGAACTGATCGACGAATTCAACCCGAAACTCGTGGTACTGGCCGGCTTCATGCGCATTCTCAGCGCTGACTTCGTCCGGCACTATCAGGGTCGCCTGCTCAATATCCATCCGTCGCTGCTGCCCAAATACAAAGGGTTACACACTCATCAGCGCGCGCTGGAAACCGGCGACGCCGAACACGGCTGCTCCGTGCACTTCGTCACCGAGGAACTCGATGGCGGACCACTGGTCGTACAGGCAGTAATACCGGTAGAGTTGCACGATTCGCCGCAGAGTCTGGCGCAACGGGTTCACGTTCAGGAACACCTGATCTACCCGATGGCCGTACGCTGGTTTGCCGAAGGACGGCTGACCCTCGGCGAGCAAGGTGCTTTACTGGATGGCCAGATACTCGGGGCCAGCGGTCACTTGATTCGAAACTAGGAGATTTTATGCGTCGCGCCCTGCTCTTCGCTTGCGCTCTGCTCGCCCTGCCTTTCGCCCAGGCGGCAGACCTTCAACCGTTCTCCGCCAGCTACACCGCCGACTGGAAACAGTTGCCCATGAGCGGTACCGCCGAACGCAGCCTGACCAAGGAAGCCAACGGCGTCTGGAAGCTCAGCTTCAAGGCTTCGATGATGATCGCCAGCCTGTCCGAGGAAAGCACCCTGACCCTGGACAAGGACACCCTGCTTCCGCAGTCCTACCACTTCGAACGTGGTGGCCTGGGCAAGGCGAAAAAGGCTGATCTGGACTTCGACTGGAACAACAAACTGGTCACCGGCACCGACCGTGGCGACGCGGTCAAAGTCCCGCTGAACCGCGGCATGGTCGACAAGTCCACCTACCAGCTGGCGCTGCAGCATGATGTCGCCTCCGGCAAGAAGACCATGAGCTACCAAGTAGTCGACGGTGGCGATGTCGATACCTATGACTTCCGCGTCCTGGGTACCGAAAAAGTTGAGACCAAGGCCGGCAAGATCGACGCGATCAAGGTCGAGCGCGTGCGTGATCCGACACAAAGCAAGCGCACCACTGTCATGTGGTTCGCCAAGGACTGGGATTACCTGCTGGTTCGTCTGCAACAGGTCGAGACCGACGGCAAGGAGTACAACATCATGCTCCAGGACGGCACGGTCAACGGCAAGACAGTCAAAGGCAGCTGATTCAACGAAAAGCCCCGCAAACGCGGGGCTTTTTTTCGCCTGTCTTTCAGTGATCAAACTGAAAACTTGGCCACCATGTTGTTCAGGTCCACCGCCAGCCGCGACAACTCCTGGCTCGCGGCACTGGTCTGATTTGCCCCCGCCGAGGTCTGCATCGCCAGGTCGCGGATGTTCATCAGGTTGCGATCCACTTCCCGCGCCACGGCAGCCTGCTCTTCAGAAGCACTGGCAATCACCAGATTGCGTTCGTTGATCAAGGTGAATGCAGAAGCGATTTCCTCCAGCGCCACGCCCGCCGCTTTCGCCAGCTCCAGTGTCGAGCGCGCACGAACATTACTCTGCTGCATCGAACTGACCGCCGAATCGGTGCCCTGCTGAATACCGCCGATCATCTGTTCGATTTCCTGGGTCGACTGCTGAGTGCGATGGGCCAGCGCCCGCACCTCGTCGGCCACCACCGCGAAGCCGCGGCCGGCATCACCGGCGCGGGCCGCTTCGATCGCCGCGTTCAACGCAAGGAGATTGGTCTGCTCGGCAATCGAACGGATCACCTCCAGCACTTTGCTGATGCTGTAGACCTTCTGCGCCAGATCCTCCACCTGCGTGGCGTTGGCGGTGACATCGTCGGCCAGCAGCTCGATGGACGACACGGTCTGCTGCACTTGCTCACGGCCATGCTGGGCGATGCGGTCCGACTCCCGTGATGCCTCGGAAGTCGCCACGGCGTTGCTGGCGACCTCTTCAACGGCGGCGGTCATCTGATTCACCGCCGTGGCGGCCTGCTCGATTTCCAGGCTTTGCTGATGCAACCCGCGCGTCGCATCTTCGGTGACGCAGCTCAACTCTTCCGAGGCCGAAGCCAATTGGCTGGATGACTCCGAAATCTGTCGGATGGTGTCGCGCAGGCTGTGCTGCATGCTTTTGAGCGCATGCAGCAGCCGCGCCGGCTCATCCTTGCCGATGATGCTGATATCACCGGTCAGATCGCCGCCGGCCACCACTTCGGCGACCCCCAGCGATTGCGAGAGCGGCACCACGATGCTGCGGGTCAGCAGCAGCGCCAGGCCAATGGTGATCAGCGCCGTGATGCCGATCATCACCCCGACCCAGACCCGCGAATTGATGAACACCAGTCGCGCTGCTTCGGTGGCGAGGTTGGCATTGTGTTTGTTCAACTCGACCAGCTCTTTGAGGGTCGCGGCGATGTCGTCGGCCAGCGGGTTCATCTGGGTATTGAGAATGTTTGCGGCGTCTTCCACTTTCCCCTGAGCAGACAACGCCATCACCTGGGCCTGCAATTCCAGGTACTTGTGCTCCGCGACTTTGAAACGGTCGAACAACGCCCGTTCCTCAGGCAGCACGATCAATATGTCGTAACGTTGCTGGGCTTCGCTCAGTACGCTGCGCAGCTCATTGAGCTTGGCGACATTCTGGTCGAGGGCCTGCGGATCGCGATTGAGCAACAGACGCATGGTCAGGGCGCGCAGACGCAGCATGTCCTGACTCATTTCGCCCACCGCCATCACGCTGGGCAGCCAGTTCTTGTCGACCTCGTCGGACTGGGCCCGCATGTTCGACATCTGCAGCAGGGCGAACGCCCCGAGGGCAAACACCATCAGCGCCAACAGACCGAAGCCCAGCCCGGCACGGGGGGCAATATTGAGACTGCGGATACTCATTGCTCTGGTTCCTTCCAAAAGCGCTGCATCAACCCTGCAGCTGGCTGCTTTAGAAGGTATCGGCCCGGCGAAAATTTGCGTAAGACCAAAAGGTGATATCAAAAGGCCTTAATACTTCGAACCCTCGGCATTAACGATTCAGCGACGCTTTTGCCGGACTTGAGCGCTGTTCGCCGCATGATCAACGGCAAGTTACCTGAAAACCTTGAAGCAGGTCGGCAGACGAAACACCGGCACAAGTATTCTTCGACTCACCGGCATAACCTGACGATCTGCCGCACGCCGGCAAGAAAGTGGAACGCGCCCCTGCGGGAATGCTCTATACCTGCAAGGTCTTATTTGATCGAATGACTTTTCCTGTTGCTTGCGAGGTTCACATGACCGTTACCGTCAATACCGTGTCCGCCGAAGGTTTCCGTCACACCGTACAGATCGATGAGCACGAACTGTTTACCGATGTCCCGACCACGGCTGGCGGAGAAGGCTCCGCGCCTGAACCCCACGATTATTTCGACGCCGCCCTCGGCGCCTGCAAGGCCTTGACCCTGAAGCTGTATGCGAAGAAAAAAGACATTCCGCTCACGGGCGTCGGCGTAGAGGTGAAGCGTGACAACAGTCAGGAACAGAAAGGCAAATACGCCCTGCACGTGACCCTGACACTCAAAGGCGTGCTCACCGATGCCCAGCGCGAAGAACTGCTGCGCGTCGCCGATCGCTGCCCGATTCACAAACTGATGACCACCAGCGAAGTCACCATCGAAACCCACGCCCCACAAGGCTTCGACAGCCAGTAATCACCACGATGACACCGGCGGGTTATGCTCCACGCATCACCCGCCCAGCCTGGAATGGACCATGGACACCCAACCCCTGATCATCCGCCCGCGCGCCGAAGACGTCGAAGGCCAGCCGATCCTGCGTCCGCTGCCTTCAGCCAAATGCCGCAGCGTCGGGCCGTTCGTGTTTTTCGACCACATGCTTGAAACGCTTTATCCCGCAGGCAAAGGGATGAACATCCGACAGCATCCGCACATCGGTCTGTCGACCCTGACCTATCTGTTTGAAGGACAGATCCAGCACAAGGACAGCCTCGGCTCGGATCAGGTCGTCAATGCTGGCGATGTCAGCTGGATGACCGCGGGCACGGCAATCGCTCACGTCGAGCGCACCCCCGAACCGCTGTGGGACCAAAGCTTCAAGATGCACGGGCTGCAAATCTGGCTCGCCTCGCCCAAGGATCACGAGCAAGGTCCGGGACATTACAGCCATCACCCGGCGGCGACGCTGCCGGTCAGCGATAACCTCGGCGTGCAGATCCGCATGATTGCCGGGTCAGGCTTTTGCCTGGAATCGCCGGTGCCGGTGCTTTCTCCGACGCTGTATGCCGAACTGAAGATGCAGACTGCAACCACCCTGCTGATCCCCACCGAACATGAGGAGCGAGCGCTCTACGTGTTGAGCGGTGATGTGCAATTGAACGGGGAAACCGTGGAGCCCCACGATCTGGTGGTGTTGCCGGCCGGGGAAGAGATGAGCCTGTTCGCCGAGAGCGACAGTCATGCCGTGCTGTTCGGCGGCGCGCCACTGGATGGGCCACGGCGGATCAACTGGAATTTCGTCGCGAGCGATCCGGCGGCGATCGATGAAGCGCGGCGCAAGTGGGCGGCCGGGGATTGGCCGACGGTGCCGGGGGAAGTCGAGCGGATCGAACTGCCGAAATCCCGCAGCGAGCCGACACCGCTGTAAACGAACACTCCCACGCCAGGCGTGGGAGTGCTTTCAACCGAATCAGCCCTTGAACACTTCTTCCAGCAAATCATGCATCGACTTGAAAGCGCGCTTGGCGGTTTTTGCGTCGTACATCATCTTGCCCGGCACATTGGCGTGCGGGTCGGTGAACGAGTGCACCGCGCCGCCGTAGCTCAGCAATTGCCAGTCCACACCGGCCGCGTTCATCTCGTCTTCGAATGCCGGCAGTTGCTCTTTCGGCACCAGCGGATCGGAAGCACCGTGCAGCACCAGCACCGAGCCCTTGATGTTCTTCGCGTCCGCCGGGTTCGGCGAATCCAGCGTGCCGTGGAACGACACGGCAGCCTTGACCGCTGCACCGGTACGGGCCAGATCCAGTGCACAGCAACCGCCGAAGCAGAAACCGAACACCGCCAGTTTCGAGGTATCGACTGCGGCTTCGCCCTGCTTCTGCAATTGTTCGAACGCAGCCTGCATACGCTTGCGCAGCAGTGCACGGTCATTCTTCAGCGGCATCATCGCCGCACCCGCCTGATCGCCATTCTGCGGACGCACGGCTTGCCCATACACGTCGGCGATCAGCACCACATAACCCTTGGCCGCCACGGATTTGGCGATCTCTTCCGCGCCAGCGCTGACACCCATCCAGTTCGGTGCCATCAACAGGCCCGGACGCGCGCCTTTGTGCTCGGTGTCGAACGCCAATCGACCTTCATAAGGCTGGCCATCGATCTGATAGACCACGGAACGTACAGTGACTTGGCTCATTTCTGACTCCTGATGGGTTGAATACCAGAATGAAAAAACCCGCCGAAGCGGGTTTTTCTACAGCTTGATCAAGCGGACAGCTCAACCAGCAGCTTGTTCAGACGGCTTACGTAAGCAGCCGGGTCTTTCAAGCTGTCGCCAGCCGCCAGGGCGGCCTGGTCGAAGAGGATGTGCGACAGGTCGCCAAAACGCTCTTCGCTGGTCTCGTTGTCGAGCTTCGCGATCAGCGGGTGGCTCGGGTTGAACTCGAAGATCGGCTTCGAATCCGGCACCTTCTGCCCGCTGGCCTCGAGGATCTGACGCATTTGCAGACCCAGGTCCTGCTCGCCGATGGCCAGGATGGCCGGCGAATCGGTCAGGCGATGGGAAACGCGGACTTCGGCAACGGACTCGCCCAGCGCGGTTTTCAGGCGCTCGACCAGACCTTCCTTCGACTTGGCGACTTCTTCTGCGGCCTTCTTGTCCTCTTCCGAGTCCAGGTTGCCCAGGTCCAGGTCACCGCGCGCGACGTCGACAAAGCTCTTGCCGTCGAATTCGCTCAGGTAGCTCATCAGCCACTCGTCGATGCGGTCGGTCAGCAGCAGCACTTCGATGCCTTTCTTGCGGAAGACTTCCAGGTGCGGGCTGTTCTTGACCTGCGCGTAGGTTTCGCCGGTGAGGTAGTAGATCTTGTCCTGACCTTCCTTGGCGCGAGCCAGGTAGTCGGCCAGACCGACGATCTGCTCGCCGTCGCCTTCGGTGGTCGATGCGAAACGCAGCAGACCGGCAATTTTTTCCTTGTTGGCGAAATCTTCTGCCGGGCCTTCTTTCATGACCTGACCGAAGTTTTTCCAGAAGCCCTTGTATTGCTCAGGTTCGTTCTTCGCCAGTTTTTCCAGCATGTCCAGCACGCGCTTGGTCAGCGCCGACTTCATCGAGTCGATGATCGGGTCTTTCTGCAGGATTTCCCGCGACACGTTCAGCGACAGGTCGTTGGAATCGACCACGCCCTTGATGAAGCGCAGGTACAGCGGCAGGAACGATTCGGCCTGATCCATCACGAACACGCGCTGTACGTACAGCTTCAGGCCTTTCGGCGCTTCACGCTGGTACAGATCGAACGGGGCACGGGCCGGTACGTACAGCAGCGAGCTGTACTCGAGCTTGCCTTCGACCTTGTTGTGGCTCCACGACAGCGGATTTTCGAAGTCGTGGGCGATGTGTTTGTAGAACTCCTGGTATTCCTCATCTTTCACTTCAGTGCGAGGACGGGTCCACAGGGCGCTGGCGCGGTTGACGGTTTCCCATTCAACTTCAGGCTTCTCTTCGCCTTCGGCAGCGGCCACTTCTTTCGGCAGCTCAATCGGCAGCGCGATGTGGTCGGAGTACTTCTTGATGATGTTGCGCAGACGCCAGCCATCGGCGAACTCGTCTTCACCGGATTTCAGGTGCAGGACGATACGGGTGCCGCGCTCTGGCTTGTCGATGGTGGCGACTTCGAACTCGCCCTCGCCTTTCGACGACCAGTGCACGCCTTCGCTGGCTGCGGAGCCGGCGCGACGGCTGTATACGTCAACCTGGTCGGCAACGATGAAAGCGGAATAGAAACCCACGCCGAACTGACCGATCAGGTGCGAATCCTTCTTCTGGTCGCCCGACAGGTTTTTCATGAAATCGGCGGTGCCGGATTTGGCGATGGTACCCAGGTGGGTGATCACATCGTCGCGGTTCATGCCGATGCCGTTGTCTTCGAGGGTGACGGTCTTGGCGTCCTTGTCGAAGCTCACACGGATTTTCAGTTCAGCGCCACCTTCGAGCAACTCAGGCTTGGCCAGGGCTTCGAAGCGCAATTTGTCGACGGCGTCGGAGGCGTTCGAGATCAATTCGCGAAGGAAGATTTCCTTGTTGGAATACAGCGAATGGATCATGAGGTGCAGCAGTTGCTTCACCTCGGTCTGGAAGCCCAGGGTTTCCTTTTGAGTTTCCACACTCATGGTCATCAAACTCCAATCAGATGGCATTGGCCGCGACCCAGATGGTCTGCGGCGGGTTGTTCACTGAGTTGGGGGCGGCGTTCAGGATTTCAAGGGCTCGTCAATTTTGAAGTGGGCGCGGGCGGTGGCAATCGGTTCGCTTTCGGTGCTTTGCCAGGCCGTGACCGCGACGTTGGCCACCCGCCGCCCCTGACGGCAGACCTGACACCGGGCCCAGGTATCGCGGAACTGCCCGGCCCGCAGGTAATCGAGGGAAAAGTCTATGATCTTCGGCACACCAGGCGCACCGGTGAAAATCAGCAGGTATAGCGCAGCGGACAGCTCCATGAACCCGGCAATCACCCCGCCGTGGATTGCCGGCAATAAAGGGTTACCAATGTTGTCCTTGTTTGCCGGCAGCTTGAACAGCAGGTCATCCCCGACCCGAGCGCACTCGACGCCGATCAGTCCGGCGTAGGGGATCAACGCCAACAGCGGCGCATAGTCACCCTTCTCGTGGGCTTCTTGCAGTTGCCGCTTGAAATCATCGCTCATGGGGTTTCTCCCTTGATCGCACCATCAAAGCCCTTGGTTCCTTTGAGTCCCTTGCCCATGCGCATGAAGGTGCCGACGACGTGGGCAATGGGGTGCTCGGGATCGTCCTGATAGGCGAAGCCTCGGGCGAAGATCACGTCGGTGGTGACCCGGTAGCACTGGGCGAAACCGTAGACGTCTTTGTGCGGTTCGGCGGCGTGCATATAGTCGATACGCAAATCCAGGGTCGGGCAGACTTCAAATTCCGGTAAAACACACAAGGTGGCCATGCCACACGCAGTGTCCATCAGCGACGTGATCGCCCCGCCGTGGACCACGCCAGTCAGCGGGTTGCCAACGATTTGTGCGCTGTACGGCAAGACCACCGTCAGGCCTTCGCTGCTGGCGCTGTGCACTTTCAAACCCAGTACCTGGCAGTGGCGCAGGGCCGAGAGAAAGCGGGTCGCACGCTCAAAAACAGGGTTTTCGGCCATTTGATCATTACTCTTGTTAGTCACTGTTCCCGGTAGTGGAAAGAACAGCAAAAGTTCCATTGCAAAACAAACTTATATATCTGTGAGAAATGAGGAACTTAACCCTTGGGGGTGCGCTCTTAAGGCCAGTAGTTATTTTCCATAAGGAGAAACACCCCATGCGTAAGACTTTAGCTATTGCCTTGATGTTGACCGCTTCCCTCGGTCTCGCTGCCTGCGATAAAAAATCCGAGGACAAAGCTCAAGATGCCAACCAACATGCTGAACAAGCTCAGCAGAAAATGAATGAAGCTCAGGATAAAGTGAACGACGCGGCGAAAGAAAACGCCGAAGCCGCCAAAGATCAGGCCGAATCGAACGCTGCAGCGCAAGAAGAAGCTGCCAAGAAGCAATAAGCCGCTTCTCGATGGCAAAAAAGAAAACCCGCCAAGTGCGGGTTTTCTTTTGCCTGTCATTTTTTGGTAATGCCTTGTTAGAGCAATGCGGTTTTAAAAGTCGGACTAATCATCAGCAACAATGAACACACTAAGCCGATCAGCCACACCAGGCTGCGCAGCTTCGGGATATCGGCCAGGTAAAACCACAAGTAGAGAATCCGTGCGATCACAAAGATGATCGCCAGCGTATCGATCAACCATCCTGCCGTTTGCGTGGTATGCGCCATCAACACACCCACGGCAAACAGGATGAACGCTTCGATGCTGTTCTGATGTGCCGCCAGTGCCCGGGCGCCGTAGCCGGTGAGCTGCGCCTGTTGCTGACGCGGCAGGTGATTGTTGTAACCACCCTGCTCTTTCATGGCTTTGCCAACGGGCATGCGCGCCACGTAAATCAACAACGCACTGATAAACACACACCAGAATGGAATACTCATCAAGGAGCCTCTTTGATCGTTTCGGGCAACGGCGCCTCTGTAGGGGTATAGACCATTACATCGAGCACGTCGGAATGAAACTCGCGGCGATACAACACCAGTACCACCCCCGCACTCATCAGCATGAACAGCCACGGGCTGACGAACCACGCCAGCATGCTCATGCCGAAGTAATAGGAGCGCAGACCGAAGTTGAACTGGTTCGCCGCCATCGAAATCACCCGCGCCGCCCGGGAAGCGAACGCCTTGCGCTCCTGCTCGGACACCTGACGCTCACCGATCATCGGCGCCGAGCCCACCAGAACCGCCGCAAAGTTGTACTGACGCATGCACCAGCTGAATGTGAAGAACGCATAGACAAACACCAGCGCCAGGCACAGCAACTTGATCTCCGACATGCCCTGGGAGGCCTGCTGCACCATCGGGATGTCCGCCAGCAACGACACTGCACGTTCAGAGGCACCGAGCACAGTCAGGATGCCGGCCAGGATGATCAGTGTGCTGGACGCGAAGAACGAGGCGTTGCGCTCCAGGTTGCCGATCACACTGGCATCGGCAATGCGGTTGTCACGCATAAGCATGCGGCGCATCCAGTCTTCGCGGTACAGGTGCAACACGCTGGCCAGGCACGCCGTGTCACGGGCCTTCCAGGTGGCATAACGGGTGTAACCGCCCCAGCAGATGACGAACCAGAGCGCGGCAAGCAGGTGGATCAGGTTGGCTTGGATGAACGACATGCAAATTCCTGTGTGGAAGATTTCGGCTCCCCTTCGACGTTAGCCGAAAGGAAAAGACACTGCCTGACGCCCATAAAAAATGCCCCGTATCGATTGATACGGGGCATTTCTGTTTAATCGCCCAAGCCCGCTTGTGACGGGCCGGCCATCTTAGGCCAAGGCTTCGGCGCGTTTGCCCAGCAGGCGGTCACAAACCACTGCGACCACCAGGGTCATCACGCATGGCACCAGCCACGCCAGACCCTGCTCGCTCAGCGGCAAGTGGGACAGTTGCGATGGCATCCAGTCGGCCAGACCGGCGCCTTTCAGTGCGTCGATAGTGCCGAACACGAACGACACCAGCATCACCGGGCCCATGATGCGGCTCTGCTCATGCCAGAACGCGGCACAGAAGCTCAGGGCCACCAGCACAATGCACGGCGGGTAGATCGCGGTCAGCACCGGGATCGAGAACGCGATCAGCTTGGTCAGGCCCAGGTTGGACACCAGCAGCGAAAACGCCGCGAGGATGATCACCAGCGTCTTGTAGGACAGTGGCACGATGCGGCTGAAGTATTCGGCGCAGGCACAGGTCAGGCCGACCGCCGTCACCAGACACGCCAGGGAGATCAGCACCGCGAGGAAACCGCTGCCCAGCGAACCGAAGGTATGTTGCACATAAGCATGCAGCACCGCCGCGCCGTTGGTTGCACCCGCAGCCACTTCATGGCTGCCGGAACCCAGACGGAACAGGCTGACGTACACCAGCGCCAGACCGACGCCGGCGATCAGCCCGGCGATGATCGCGTAACGGGTGATCAGCGCCGGCGATTCAACGCCACGGGAACGGATCGCGTTGACGATGACGATACCGAACACCAGGGCGCCCAGAGTATCCATGGTCAGATAACCATTGATGAAGCCTTGAGAGAACGGTGCAGCGACGTATTCCGGAGTGGCCACGCCGATGTCACCGGCCGGCAGCGCGAACGCAGCGATGCCGAGTACCGCCAGGGCGATGATCTTCAGCGGCGCGAGGAAACGCCCCACGGTATCCAGCAGACGGCCCGGATAAAGCGAGATGAAGAACACCAGCAGGAAATACACCGAGCTGTAGAGGAACAGCGCCAGCGGGCTTTCGCCGGTCAGTGGCGCCAGACCTACCTCGAACGATACGGTCGCGGTACGCGGCGTGGCGAACAACGGGCCGACCGCCAGATAGCACGCGGCTGCCAGCACACCACCGGCGATCTTGCCGATCGGCGTACTCAAGGCATCCATCGCCCCGCCGACCTTGGCCAGCGCGACAACGGTGATCACCGGCAGACCGACCGCCGTGATCAGGAAGCCCAGCGCCGCCATCCAGACGTTTGGCCCGGACTGCAAACCGACGATAGGCGGGAAGATGATGTTGCCGGCCCCGACGAACAGGGCGAATGTCATAAAGCCAAGTGCCAGGATGTCCTGACCTTTCAAAACTTTCATTAAGGAAATACCACACTACTGAATCGGAATTTAGAGGGGGATTTCCCTGTGGGGTTAGGGAAATGCTGTCAATCCGTATAAGACTGACCCGTTTAGCGCGTTGCATGCCTTGTGGGCGGCAGACGCAAAAATGGCTGCTAGCCTAACGAATTTGTCTGACAAACGCACTGTTTGAGGGCGAACTATCCGATACGCGACGTGTCTGTGTCGCGTTTTTGCATGTAATTGGGCAGCTGCCTATAAATCGCCATCGTCAAACCGAACATCAGAAACGACAAAGGCCACCCGAAGGTGGCCTTTGTTGCTGGAGCTAAAAGTCAGCCGAAGCTTACTTCTTCACTTCCCAGCCAGTCAGCTCGGCCAGGGCCTTGCCGATGTCTGCCAGCGAACGCACGGTTTTCACGCCTGCGTCTTGCAGAGCAGCGAATTTCTCGTCTGCAGTGCCTTTGCCGCCGGAGATGATTGCGCCAGCATGGCCCATGCGCTTGCCCGGAGGAGCAGTCACACCAGCGATGTAGGAAACAACCGGCTTGGTCACGTTGGCCTTGATGTAGGCAGCCGCTTCTTCTTCAGCCGAACCGCCGATCTCGCCGATCATTACGATCGCTTCGGTCTTCGGGTCTTCCTGGAACAGCTTCAGGATGTCGATGAAGTTCGAACCCGGGATCGGGTCACCGCCGATGCCGACGCAAGTCGACTGACCGAAACCGGCGTCAGTGGTCTGCTTAACAGCTTCGTAGGTCAGGGTGCCGGAACGGGAAACGATACCGACCTTGCCTGGCAAGTGGATGTGACCTGGCATGATGCCGATCTTGCACTCGCCCGGAGTGATCACGCCTGGGCAGTTAGGGCCGATCAGGGTAACACCCAGCTCGTCGCACTTAACTTTCGCGTCCAGCATGTCCAGGGTAGGAATGCCTTCGGTGATGCAGACGATCAGCTTGATGCCGCCGAATGCTGCTTCCAGGATCGAGTCCTTGCAGAAAGGAGCCGGAACGTAGATCACGCTGGCGGTGGCGCCAGTGGCTTCTACGGCTTCTTTCACGGTGTTGAACACAGGCAGGTTCAGGTGAGTGGTGCCACCCTTGCCTGGAGTCACGCCGCCAACCATTTTGGTGCCGTAGGCAATGGCTTGTTCGGAGTGGAAAGTACCCTGCGCGCCGGTGAAGCCCTGGCAGATTACTTTGGTGTCTTTATTGATCAGGACGCTCATTACTTGCCCTCCGCAGCTTTAACGACTTGTTGAGCAGCGTCGGTCAGGCTGGTAGCAGCGATGATGTTCAAACCGCTTTCTGCCAGTACTTTAGCGCCCAGTTCAGCGTTGTTGCCTTCAAGACGAACAACAACCGGGATTTTCACGCCGACTTCTTTCACTGCACCGATGATGCCTTCGGCAATCATGTCGCAACGAACGATGCCGCCGAAGATGTTAACCAGTACTGCTGCGACATTGCTGTCGGACAGAATGATCTTGAAAGCTTCGGTAACGCGTTCTTTGGTAGCACCACCACCTACGTCGAGGAAGTTGGCTGGCTTGCCGCCGTGCAGGTTGACGATATCCATGGTACCCATGGCCAGGCCGGCACCGTTCACCATGCAGCCGATGTTGCCTTCCAGCGCCACGTAGTTCAGTTCGAACTTGGCAGCGTGCGCTTCGCGCGGATCGTCCTGGGACGGATCGTGGAAAGTCTTCAGCTTAGGCTGACGGTACATTGCGTTGGCGTCGATGTTGATCTTGGCGTCCAGGCAGTGCAGATCGCCGTCAGCCTTGATCACCAGCGGGTTCACTTCCAGCAGAGCCAGGTCGTGATCCTTGAACAGCTTGGCCAGACCTACGAAGATCTTGGCGAACTGAGCAACCTGCTTGCCTTCCAGACCCAGCTGGAATGCCAGCTCGCGACCCTGGAACGGCTGAGCGCCAACCAGTGGATCGATGGTGGCTTTCAGAATTTTTTCTGGAGTGTCGTGAGCGATTTTCTCGATGTCCACGCCACCTTCGGTGGAAGCCATGAACACGATGCGACGGCTCGAACGGTCAACGACAGCGCCCAGGTACAGCTCTTTAGCGATATCAGTGCACGATTCAACCAGGATCTTGGTGACTGGCTGGCCATTGGCATCAGTCTGGTAAGTCACCAGACGCTTGCCCAGCCACTGCTGTGCGAAGGCTTTGGCGTCTTCTTTGCTGCGAACCAGCTTGACGCCGCCCGCTTTACCGCGACCACCGGCGTGAACCTGGGCTTTGACAACCCACTCGTTGCCGCCGATTTTGTCGCAAGCTTCTGCTGCTGCTTCCGGGGTGTCTACTGCGAAACCAGTGGAAACTGGCAGGCCGTATTCAGCGAACAGCTGCTTACCCTGATACTCGTGAAGATTCATGCTTTTTACCGTCTTCGTTAGGTACTGCGCATTCGGCGCTGCGCTCTTGATGAGTGCCGCGCCACCTGTGACTGCTGCTTGCGTAGCCTTTCCGGATACCCGGTGCAGCTACGCAAGGCTGCGTCCAGCGGACATTCCGCGGTGAGTCTTGCACGCAAGGCTCACGACGGGCCGTACCGCCGTGGTTTCTTATTGTGTCTTAACGCTTCTTGCGGTTGGCAATGTGGATGGCGCCGCCATTCACTGCCAGAGCTGCTTCGTGCAAGGCTTCGGACAGGGTCGGATGGGAGAAAACCATCATGCCCAGGTCTTCAGCGCTGGTGCCGAATTCCATACCGATCGCGCCCTGCTGAACCAGTTCTGCAGCGCTCGGGCCAATCACGTGCACGCCCAATACGCGGTCAGTCTTGGCATCGGCGATGACCTTGACGAAACCACCGGTATCGTTGGCGGCCATGGCACGGCCGGATGCTGCGAACGGGAAGGTGCCGACGTTAACTTCAACGCCTTCAGCTTTCAAGGCCTGCTCGGTTTTACCAACCCATGCGATTTCCGGGTGAGTATAAATAACCGAAGGGATCAGGTCATAGTTCATCTGGGCCTTGTGACCCTTGATGCGCTCGACAACCATGATGCCCTCTTCCGAGGCCTTGTGAGCCAGCATCATGCCGCGAACCACGTCACCGATGGCATAGACGCCCGGTACGGTGGTGGCGCAGTGATCGTCAACGTGCACGAAACCGCGCTCGTCCAGGGTCACGCCGCTGTCGGCAGCCAGCAGATCAGTGGTCACCGGACGGCGACCAACGGCTACGATCAGCTTGTCGAAAGTGATGGTCTGTTCGCCGTTGGCATCGGTGTAGTTCACAACGACTTCGTCGCCGTTCACTTTCGAACCGGTAACGCGAGCGCCCAGCTTGATGTCCAGACCCTGTTTGGTCAGGGTTTTCAGCGCTTCCTTGGAAACGGCGGTGTCCGCTGCCATCAGGAAGGTGTCCAGGGCTTCCAGGACAGTCACTTCTGCACCCAGACGCGACCATACCGAACCCAGTTCCAGACCGATCACGCCAGCGCCGATCACGCCCAGACGCTTAGGTACGGCCTGGAATTCCAGAGCGCCAGTCGAATCGACGATGACTTTCTGATCAACCGGAGCCGGTGGAATGTCGATCGGACGCGAACCTGGAGCCAGGATGACGTTTTCAGCTTCGATGACTTCAACCGAGCCGTCCGGCTTGGTGACTTCGACTTTCTTGCCGGCCAGCAGCTTGCCGTGGCCCTGGATCGAAGTAACGCCGTTGGCCTTGAACAGGGTGGCAACGCCGCCGGTCAGGTTCTTGACGATGCCGGCCTTGCGGCCGACCATCGCAGCGACGTCCATTTTGACTTCGCCGGTCGAGATACCGTGAACGTTGAAGCTTTCTTTGGCTTCCTTGTATTTCCAGGAGCTGTCCAGCAGCGCCTTGGACGGAATGCAGCCTACGTTCAGGCAGGTGCCGCCCAGGGCTTGCTTGCCTTCAGCATCGGTGTACTTCTCGATGCAGGCAGTGCTCAGACCGAGTTGCGCGGCCTTGATGGCAGCTACGTAGCCGCCAGGGCCGGCACCGATCACTACTACGTCAAATTTCTGCGACATTCAAAAAATCCTCTTTAGCGAAAAGCTTCAAGCCGCAAGCTGCAAGCCAGACTGCCGTTTCCGGCAGCCTGAAACCTGCAGCTCATGGCTGCTTCTATCAGATATCCAGCAACAGACGAGCCGGATCTTCCAGCAGGTTCTTGATGGTCACCAGGAAAGTCACAGCTTCTTTGCCATCGATCAGACGGTGATCGTAGGACAGTGCCAGGTACATCATCGGACGGATAACGACCTGACCGTTGATGGCCATCGGACGCTGGATGATGTTGTGCATGCCCAGAATCGCTGCCTGCGGCGGGTTGACGATCGGGGTCGACATCATCGAACCGAAGGTACCACCGTTGGTGATGGTGAAGGTACCGCCGGTCATCTCGTCCATCGACAGTTTGCCGTCACGGGCCTTCTTGCCGAAGGTGGCGATGCCGCCTTCGATTTCAGCCAGGCTCATGTGTTCGGCGTTACGCAGAACCGGAACTACCAGGCCACGGTCGCTGGAAACAGCAACGCCGATGTCGGCGTAGCCGTGGTAAACGATGTCGTTGCCGTCGATCGAAGCGTTGACCGCCGGGAAGCGTTTCAGCGCTTCGGTGGCAGCCTTCACGAAGAACGACATGAAGCCCAGGCGTACGCCGTTGTGGGACTTCTCGAACAGGTCCTTGTACTTCGAACGCAGGGCCATGACTTCGGTCATGTCGACTTCGTTGAAAGTAGTCAGCATCGCCATGTTCGACTGGGCTTCAACCAGACGCTTGGCAACGGTGGCACGAACGCGGGTCATCGGAACGCGCTTCTCGATGCGGTCGCCAGCGGCGAACACAGGAGCGGCAGCGGCCGGAGCAGCAGCTTTCGGTGCAGCAGCCGGAGCGGATTTCTTCGCTTCAACAGCGGCAACCACGTCTTCCTTGGTCACACGGCCGTCTTTGCCGGTGCCTTTTACGGAAGCCAGGTTGATGCCGTTTTCTTCGGCCAGCTTGCGAGCGGCCGGAGCAGCGATTGCATCTTCGTCAGTGCCGGCAGCAGCCGGGGCAGCGGCAGCAGCGGCCGGAGCAGCAGCGGCAGCCGGAGCAGCGGCAGCAGCGCCGCCTTCAACGATGGAGCCCAGGACTTCGTCGGACAGGACGGTGTCGCCCTCGCCCTTGACGATTGCGCCCAGCACGCCGTCGGCGGTGGCCAGCACTTCCAGAACGACCTTGTCGGTTTCGATGTCGACGATCAGTTCGTCACGCTTGACGGCGTCGCCCGGTTGTTTGTGCCAGGTGGCAACGGTGCCATCGGCAACCGATTCCGGGAAAGTGGGGGCTTTGATCTCGATAGCCATTGTCTGTGGTTCCTTAAATTCGGTTTCAGGTGCGCGAAGGCGTTAAACGGTAAACGCGTCTTGCAGCAGTTTTTCCTGCTGCTCGGCGTGCATCGATGCGTAACCACATGCAGGTGCAGCAGAAGCCTCACGGCCCGCGTACTCAAGTACGAGAGATTTGTTGAGGTTGCTGATGCTGCGACGCAGGTGGTGCTGGCTGCAGTACCAGGCGCCCTGGTTCATCGGCTCTTCCTGGCACCAGACAGCCGCTTTGGCGTTGGTGTAAGGAGCCAGGACTTCTTTCAAGTCGTCCTCAGGGAATGGGTACAGCTGCTCGATACGCACGATGGCGATATCTTCGCGGCCTTCGGCACGGCGTTTTTCCAGCAGGTCGTAGTAGACCTTGCCGCTGCACAGAACCACGCGCTCGACCTTTTTCGGGTCCAGTGCATCGATTTCCGGGATAACGGTCTGGAACGAACCTTCGGCCAGATCTTCCAGCGTCGAGATTGCCAGTTTGTGACGCAGCAGCGACTTCGGAGTCAGCACTACCAGCGGCTTGCGCAGCGGGCGGATCACCTGACGACGCAGCAAGTGGTAGATCTGCGCCGGAGTCGTCGGCATGCACACCTGAATGTTGTGCTCGGCGCACAGCTGCAGGTAACGCTCAAGACGTGCCGAGCTGTGCTCAGGGCCCTGGCCTTCGTAGCCGTGCGGCAGCAGCATGGTCAGACCGCAGAGACGGCCCCACTTGTGCTCGCCGCTGGTGATGAACTGGTCGATAACAACCTGCGCACCGTTGGCGAAGTCGCCGAACTGGGCTTCCCAGATCACCAGCGCGTTCGGCGTGGTGGTCGAGTAACCGTATTCGAACGCCAGTACCGCTTCTTCCGACAGGAACGAGTCGTACAGGTCGAAGCGTGGCTGACCTTCGTACAGGTGTTTCAGCGGAATGTAGGTGCCGGCATCTTTCTGGTTGTGCAGCACAGCGTGACGGTGCGAGAACGTACCGCGGCCGATGTCCTGACCGGTCATGCGGATCGGGTGACCTTCGAACGCCAGGGTCGCGTACGCCATGGTTTCGGCGTAACCCCAGTTGATCGGCAGGCCGCCGGCTTGCATCTTCTGACGGTCTTCGTAGATCTTCGCGACCTGACGCTGAACCACGAAGCCTTCCGGAATTTCCAGCAGCTTGGCGGACAGTTCCTGCAGGGTCTTCAGATCGAAGCGAGTGTCGTGACGCGCAGTCCAGGCGTGGCCCAGATACGGACGCCAGTCCACGAACAGCTCTTTGTTCGGCTCTTTGACCAGCGATTTCACTACGTGCAGACCGTTGTCCAGCGCGTTGCGGTATTCGTCGACTTTCGCCTGAACACGCTCTGCATCCAGCACACCGCCCTGGGTCAGACGATCAGCGTACAGCTCACGGGTGGTGCGCTGCTTGGTGATCTGCTGATACATCAGCGGCTGGGTGCC
Organism: Pseudomonas sp. 91RF; assembly: GCF_003576265.1. Lineage (NCBI taxonomy): Bacteria > Pseudomonadati > Pseudomonadota > Gammaproteobacteria > Pseudomonadales > Pseudomonadaceae > Pseudomonas > Pseudomonas sp. 91RF. The sequence goes on along the minus strand of NZ_QWFC01000049.1, from coordinate 6,915 downwards.
GCTTGGTTCGTCGGCCTCGTTGTGGCCGCGACGACGGTAGCAGACCAGGTCGATCACCACGTCACGCTTGAACTGCATGCGGTAGTCGATGGCCAGCTGGGTCACGAACAGTACGGCTTCCGGATCATCGCCATTCACATGGAGGATCGGCGCCTGGATCATCTTCGCAACGTCGGTGGCGTACTCGGTGGAACGCGAGTCCAGCGGGTTGCTGATGGTGAAACCGACCTGGTTGTTGATCACGATGTGCACGGTACCGCCGGTCTTGAAACCGCGGGTCTGCGACATCTGGAAGGTTTCCATCACCACGCCCTGACCTGCGAATGCAGCGTCACCGTGGATGGAGATCGGCAGTACTTTTTCGCCGGTCGCGTCGTTGCGACGGTCCTGACGGGCACGCACCGAACCTTCGACCACCGGGGAAACGATTTCCAGGTGGGACGGGTTGAACGCCATGGCCAGGTGAACCTCACCGCCGGCGGTCATCACGTTGGACGAGAAGCCCTGGTGGTATTTAACGTCACCGGAACCCAGCTCGACCTTCTTCTTGCCTTCGAACTCGTCGAACAGCTCGCGCGGGTTCTTGCCGAAGGTGTTGACTAGCACGTTCAGACGGCCACGGTGGGCCATGCCGATGACGACTTCCTTGGTACCGTAGGAACCGGAACGCTGGATCAGTTCATCGAGCATCGGAATCAGGCTTTCGCCGCCTTCCAGACCGAAACGCTTGGTGCCCGGGTATTTGGTACCCAGGTATTTTTCCAGGCCTTCACCGGCCGTCACGCGCTCGAGCAGATGGCTCTTGATGTCGGCGGAGTATTCCGGACGGCCACGTACGCTTTCCAGACGCTGCTGGAACCACTGGCGCTGCTCGGAATCGGTGATGTGCGTAAATTCAGCGCCGATGGTGCGGCAATATGTCTGCTGCAACGCTTCGTGAATTTCGCGTAGGCTCGCTTCCTCTTTGCCGATGAACAGGTCGCCGGCACGGAAGGTCGTATCAAGATCGGCATTGGTCAAGCCGTAATGATTGATCGACAGGTCTGCAGGTGCAGGACGCTGCCACAGTCCCAGCGGGTCAAGCTGGGCTGCCTGGTGGCCACGCATACGGTAGGCCTGGATCAATCGCAGCACTTCAACTTGCTTCTTCTCGTGCTCAGTGCTCACGCTGCCGGCGGAAACCGGCTGGGCGCGGCGCTGGTTCTTCGCCAGCAGCACAAAATGATCGCGAATTGTGGAGTGCGAAACATCGGTGGAGGAGTTGCCGTCGGCAGGCAACTTCTGGAAGTAGTTGCGCCACTCTTCTGGCACAGCGTTAGGGTCGTGCAGGTAGAGCTCATAAAGCTCTTCCACATAGGCAGCGTTACCTCCGGAAAGGTAGGCGCTGTTCCACATGCGCTGCATCACGCTTTCTTGCATGCTTGGTCACCCTCGGTTAGGGGAACACCACCGGTGTCGACACCGAGCAAACTTGCAGAAGTCCGAATGCAGCGACCAAAACAAGCCACTTAGGATCACACTGATAGTCCGGGTACCAGCCCGGATGCCCCTGCTTGTCTCATTTCTTCAAAATAAGAGCCGCAGCTTATGGCTGTTGCTCTGGTTATAGCCAGGGCGCGGGTTGAAGCCCGCGCCTTGACCTGTACGGTGCAGCGATGCCGCTTTTTACAGCGGCAGTTACAGCTTCTGAATCACACGCCGCTCGAAAGCAGCATGTTACGGATGTGACCGATGGCCTTAGTCGGGTTCAGGCCTTTCGGACATACGTTGACGCAGTTCATGATGCCCCGGCAGCGGAAGACGCTGAACGGGTCATCGAGGGACGCCAGACGCTCGGACGTCTTGGTGTCACGGCTGTCTGCCAGGAAGCGGTACGCTTGCAGCAGTGCGGCCGGACCCAGGAATTTGTCCGGGTTCCACCAGAAGGACGGGCAAGAGGTCGAGCAGCAGGCGCACAGGATGCACTCGTACAGACCGTCGAGCTTCTCACGCTCTTCAGGGGACTGCAGACGCTCGATGGCCGGAGCCGGCGTGTCGTTCTGCAGGAATGGCTTAACCTTCTCGTATTGCTTGTAGAAGATGCTCATATCGACGACCAGGTCACGGATAACCGGCAAACCTGGCAGAGGACGGATGACCAGCTTGTTACCTTTGACGACAGCGGACAGCGGCGTGATGCACGCCAGGCCGTTCTTGCCGTTGATGTTCATGCCGTCAGAGCCGCAAACACCTTCACGGCATGAGCGACGATAGGAGAAACCTTCGTCCTGCTCTTTGATCAGGGCCAGCACGTCCAGCACCATCAGATCTTTACCACCGGTATCGACCTGGAATTCCTGCATGAACGGCGCAGCGTCCTGATCAGGGTTGTAACGATAAACACTGACTTTCAACATGGCGGTCACCCTTAATAAGTCCGGACTTTTGGTTCGAAAGTCGGAACAGTCTTCGGCGAGAAGTTCACGGCACGCTTGGCGACACGTTTCTCACCCGGGAAGTACAGGGTGTGGCACAGCCAGTTTTCGTCGTCACGGTCTTCGAAGTCTTCACGGGCGTGAGCGCCGCGGGACTCTTTACGTACTTCGGCAGCAATGGCGGTAGCTTCAGCCACTTCCAGCAGGTTTTGCAGTTCCAGCGCTTCGATACGTGCAGTGTTGAACGCCTGCGACTTATCGTTGATCTTCACGTTGGCGATGCGCTTGCGCAGATCGGCCAGCTGGGCAATACCCTTCTGCATGTATTCGCCGGTACGGAATACACCGAAGTAGTTCTGCATGCAGCTTTGCAGCTCGCGACGCAGGGTAGCGACGTCTTCGCCGTCGGTACGGTTGTTCAGCGCGCTCAGGCGTGCCAGGGCAGCCTCGATGTTGGCTTCGGTGGCGTCATCGTATTCGATGCCGTCAGTCAGAGCTTTCTCGAGGTGCAGGCCGGCGGCGCGACCGAAGACCACCAGGTCGAGCAGCGAGTTGCCGCCCAGACGGTTGGCGCCGTGAACCGATACGCAAGCCACTTCACCTACGGCGAACAGACCAGGAATGATCTGGTCCACGCCTTCGGCGTTCTGGGTGATTGCCTGGCCGTGAATGTTGGTGGCAACGCCGCCCATCATGTAGTGGCAGGTCGGAACAACCGGAACCGGAGCAACCACCGGGTCAACGTGTGCGAAAGTCTTCGACAGTTCGCAGATGCCTGGCAGACGGCTGTGCAGTACTTCCTCGCCCAGGTGGTCGAGCTTGAGCATTACGTGGTCGCCATTCGGACCGCAACCGTTGCCGGCGATGATTTCCTTAACCATCGAGCGGGCAACCACGTCACGACCAGCCAGGTCTTTGGCGTTCGGAGCATAACGCTCCATGAAACGCTCGCCGTGCTTGTTGATCAGGTAACCACCTTCACCACGACAACCTTCGGTAACCAGTACACCGGCGCCGGCGATGCCGGTCGGGTGGAACTGCCACATTTCAATGTCTTGTACCGGCACGCCAGCACGCAGAGCCATGCCGACGCCGTCACCGGTGTTGATCAGGGCGTTGGTGGTGGACGCGTAGATACGACCTGCACCGCCGGTCGCCAGCACGGTGGCCTTGGCGCGGATGTAGGTGGTTTCACCGGTTTCGATGCAGATTGCGATCACACCGACGAAGTCGCCTGCATCGTTCTTGACCAGATCGACAGCGTAGTACTCGTTCAGGAACGTGGTACCGGCTTTCAGGTTGCCCTGATAAAGGGTGTGCAGCAGCGCGTGACCGGTACGGTCGGAAGCGGCGCAGGTACGGGCGGCCTGCCCGCCTTTACCGTAATCCTTCGACTGACCGCCGAAAGGACGCTGGTAGATACGGCCGGTTTCGGTACGCGAGAACGGCAGACCCATGTGGTCCAGCTCGAAAACGGCAGCCGGGCCTTCCTGACACATGTATTCGATAGCGTCCTGGTCACCGATGTAGTCGGAACCCTTGACGGTATCGTACATGTGCCAGCGCCAGTCATCGTTCGGGTCAGCGGACGCGATGGCGCAGGTGATGCCGCCCTGGGCGGATACAGTGTGCGAACGGGTCGGGAAGACCTTGGTGATCACGGCAGTCTTGTGACCGCCCTGTGCCAGCTGCAGCGCAGCGCGCATGCCGGCACCGCCGCCACCAATGATGATGGCGTCGAAAGAAATCGTTGGAATGTTAGCCATGAATCAGATACCCCAGAGAATCTGCACACCCCAGACGAAGTAAGCGAACATCGCGACGCCGCATACTGCCTGGAAAAGGAAACGTACTGCAGTCGCGGACTTGCCCAGCGCCATCGGCGTCAGGTAGTCGGTCGCGATGGTCCACATGCCGACCCAGGCGTGAGCGCCCAGGGCAACCAGTGCCAGCAGACTGAAGATACGCATTCCGTTGTGGGCGAACAGGCCATGCCATTGTTCATAGCCGATGCCCGGGTGAGCGGCGAGGTAGCCGATCAGGAAAATGAAATAAGCCGCGAGAACGACCGCAGACACACGCTGTGCCATCCAGTCATAGAGGCCCGAACGCGAAAGGTTTGTAACGCTGGTTACCATATCCAAACTCCTGCCAGAACGATCAGCACCACGGAAACGGCGATGATCAGTTTCGAGCCCAGGCGGCCGCCTTCCAGCGTCTCACCGATGCCCATGTCCATGATCAAGTGGCGCACACCGGCAACCAGGTGATACAGCAGAGCGGACAGGAGGCCCCATGCTACGAACTTGGCCAGCGGGCTGGTCAAGCATGCCTTCACCTCGACATAACCTTCCTCGGAACCCAGGGATTTGCCCAATGCATAAAGCATGATGCCAAGGCCCAGGAAGAGGATGATGCCGGAAACACGGTGAAGAAACGACGTAACGCCGGTGATGGGGAGTTTGATGGTCCTTAGGTCTAGGTTTACAGGTCGTTGGCTTTTCACGGCTTTTTTTTCACACTGAAGAGCCCCTAACAATCAGGGCAAAGTTGTTGGGGAGTGCACTGGTCAGGTAACCACCACCCAGGGATGCGACCCCCAATGAAAGCAAGCCCAAAAGCCCTTGGCGGTCGGTCGCCGAGTATAGACAGTTAGGCTACTAATGACAACGCAATCGCCTACCCCCAATAGCTGATTGCACAAGTTGTATAAAAGGCGTAAATGGCAGGCAATTTCGAGGAAAAAGTGCGGTTAAAGCCTTCTGGAGCAAGACTTTAGGCAAATTGACATTCGAATTTATCTCACTATAGTGGTGCGGGCCCTGCGTGGGGGGTCTGTCTGATGATTTCAAGCATAAATAGGAGGCCACATGGCTGACAAAAAAGCGCAGTTGATCATCGAGGGCGCAGCCCCCGTCGAGCTGCCCATTTTAACCGGCACCGTTGGTCCCGATGTAATCGATGTTCGGGGCCTGACGGCCACGGGCCGCTTCACTTTCGACCCCGGTTTCATGTCGACCGCTTCCTGCGAATCGAAGATCACCTATATCGACGGCGACAACGGCATCCTGTTGCACCGCGGCTACCCGATCGAACAGCTGGCTGAAAAGTCGGACTACCTGGAAACCTGCTACCTGCTGCTGAACGGCGAACTGCCGACTGCAGAGCAAAAGGCCCAGTTCGTCGGCACCGTGAAGAACCACACCATGGTTCACGAACAGCTGAAGACCTTCTTCAACGGCTTCCGCCGTGACGCCCACCCGATGGCCGTCATGTGTGGTGTAGTCGGCGCCCTCTCGGCCTTCTACCACGACTCCCTCGACATCAATAACCCGCAGCATCGCGAAATCTCCGCGATCCGCCTGGTTGCCAAGATGCCGACCCTGGCCGCGATGGTTTACAAGTACTCCATGGGCCAACCCATGATGTACCCGCGCAACGACCTGTCGTACGCGGAAAACTTCCTGCACATGATGTTCAACACCCCGTGCGAGATCAAACCGATCAGCCCGGTACTCGCCAAGGCCATGGACCGGATTTTCATCCTCCACGCCGACCACGAGCAGAACGCTTCGACCTCCACCGTGCGTCTGGCGGGCTCCTCGGGTGCCAACCCGTTCGCCTGTATCGCCGCCGGTATCGCCGCACTGTGGGGCCCTGCCCACGGCGGTGCGAACGAGGCCGTGCTGACCATGCTGGATGAAATCGGTGATGTCTCGAACATCGACAAGTTCATCGCCAAGGCCAAGGACAAGAACGATCCGTTCAAGCTGATGGGCTTCGGTCACCGCGTCTACAAGAACCGCGACCCACGTGCGACCGTGATGAAGCAGACCTGCGACGAAGTGTTGAAGGAACTGGGCATCCAGAACGATCCGCAACTCGAACTGGCCATGCGCCTGGAAGAGATCGCCCTGACCGACCCGTACTTCATCGAGCGCTCGCTGTACCCGAACGTCGACTTCTACTCGGGGATCATCCTCAAGGCGATCGGCATTCCGACCAGCATGTTCACCGTGATCTTCGCCCTGGCACGCACTGTCGGCTGGATCTCGCACTGGAAGGAAATGCTCTCCAGCCCGTACAAGATTGGCCGTCCGCGCCAGCTGTACACTGGTTATGAGTCGCGGGATATCACCAAGCTGGAAGACCGCAAATAAAGCTGTCTTGCGATAGCGTCTTAGCGTTGTACCGGAAACGGCCTCCATGAGAATGGGGGCCGTTTTTGTTTGGGGTATCTCAGCGGCCTTTGGGCCGACTGGGTTCTTAGTTGATTGAGTACATATCCGTTTCTGCGGGTGCTGCCGCTGGCGGTTTCGCTCTTACAGCGAGTCACTTTTTTCAAACGCCAAAAAAGTAACCAAAAAGTCTTGACCCCGGCGTACGGCACTTCGCTTAGGCTCAGTGTTCCCTCGCTACGGTGTCCATCAGGGGGCATCGCCTACGGTTTGCTTCGCTGCACCTCCTCTCGATGTATGCGGCTTCGCCGCACGGCGCTGCG